>JAUHYJ010000425.1 GCA_030425785.1 Acidimicrobiia bacterium
TCCGCCCGAGGTTCAGTTCGCCCGGTGCGTGCAACACCACGCCGTTGCGGACGACCACGGTCTCGACCCTCCCCTCGCCCATCAACTCGCCCAACACCCGCAGCGGGACCTCGACCGGCAACCCCCAATCGACCACCGGCCCACCCGCCCCATCCGACACCGAGCTATCGATCACCACGACGTACTCGGGCCGACCCGGACGAGCCCCGACCGCACGCCCATCCACGAGCTCAGCCAGTGCGAGCGCGGCCAGGTGGCGCTGCTTGGCAACCGGATCCGACGGGCACGTCGCCGGCGTCTGCTCCGCGAACAATGCGTTCACCGCCGCGTCCAACGCGGCCGACATCTTCACCCCGGTCACCGGGTCGAACCGGCCCGACACACACCACATCCCGTCGCCGTCGGTCCACGTCCGCAGCGACGTCGCCCGCCGCTGGCGTTCGAGCCGCTCCATGCCGTCGTCGCGCTGGATGTTCTTGACCTCCATCGCCAGACGACGACGCCACTCGGCAACCGTCGCCGCCGCAGCGACGTCGAGCAACCCGCCGTCGACCCGATCGAACAACTCGGCCCGCTGACCCGCATCGAGCTGCTTGCCCGCCCGGGTCAGCGCGTCGACATGACCGGCGGTGACCCGCGCATCATCGAGCGCGACCGCGAGACCGGGAGTCGCAGCGAGCGTGTCGGCGCGTTCACGATCCTTCATCGCATCGTGCGTCGACCCGCGCGTGCACTCCGCGATCGTCTTCTCCGGGAACGACACCTGCGCCGCCAACTGCGACGTCAACGCCGCCTTCGCACCCGTCAGCCACGCCTCGACCCGAACCGCGTCCCGCAGCGCCGACTCGACCCGCTCAGGCGACGCAGCATCGTCCGCGCGCACCTCGGCCACACGCCGCACGTGCTCGATCACGGTGCCGATCTCCATGACCACCATCCTGACCGAGGGGTGTCACACAGTTACGAACTGGTGTTCGATCGACCGAACCCGACACACCGGACCACTCCGACGGTCACGCGACGGGGGCGGCCGCTCCGATCCGGTCGACGGCGACGAACTCGCGTGCGCCGCTGACGTAGGTACCGAGATGCCACCAGTCGCCGTCGCCGCCGGTGGTCGGCGACCGTCGCACGTCGACACCCGGGCCAGAGATCTCGACCATGGGCTCGGCCGCGCGCAGCGCCCCACCGTCGTATCGGTGGACCGCCAGCACGACCTCGGCCGCCGAGCCGACGTCGACGAGCAGCACCTCCCGGCCCGGCGACCGCATCTCGTCGGAGCTCAACGTCGCGAACGGTCGATCGTGCTCCCGGTGCTGCCACGAGACATGGGCCGTCGTGCCGTTCGCCGACGTCACCCAGCCGTGGAGGTCGAGGTCGGCGGTGGCGCCCGTCCACGTCAGCGTGACGGTCAGTTCGGCGCCCGGCGCGATCGCCGCGGTCGCATCGGACTCGGAGCCCGGCCCGGGCTCGACCTTCGGCGGAGCCGTCTCCCGCTCGATGATCTCGACGATGCGAGCGCTGACGGTCGGTGACGGCGACGGCGGGCAGTAGCGATCGACGACGATGACCTCGCGCCCGTCCACCGCGCCGCCGAGCCCCAGGGTCGCCGGGGAGAACCGGTCGGCGTTGACGAGGCAGATGACCTCGGCCGGGCTGCCGGCCACGTACCGGTCGAGCACGTCGGCCATGTCCGACCGCCTCGGCGCTCGCCGGTCCTTGCACTCGACGAGGACGAGGTCGTGGCCGTCGGATGTCCTCGTGAGCCGGATGTCGGGCTTGATCGGCGCCCGCTCGTCGACCCGGGTGCTGTGCGCCGCCCACACGTCGACCCGACCACCCACCGACGCGACCGGCGTCGTGGCCTCGTCGTCGCGCCCGGGGATCGCCCACACGACGGCACCGTCGGCGTCCCGCTTAATCCCGTGGAGTTCGAGCGGGCAGACCCGAGCGGCGCCCTGCAGCACGTGCGACAGCGTCCACAGCTCATAGAGGAAGGCGCGATCGCGCCAGAACGGCAGCGCGACGAACTCGACGACGGCGCGGGCGGTCACCTCGATCGACCTCGTCCCGACGACCGTCACCAGATCGTGGAGCGCGGTCTCGAACCGCTCGGCGAGTGGCCGCAGCCGTCCGAGGTACGCGTCGACGCTGATCTCGTCGAAGGGTCGGCCCATCAGGTCGGCGAGCTCGTCCCGGTTGTCGTTCCTCGGGAGTTGCTGGTCCCACAGGCGCAGGAGGTGCGCCCAGCCGATCAGCTGCCATTCGCGGCGGCGCCAGACGCTGGTGTCGGTCGGGCCGGACAGCGTCGGCACCCCGTCGTCGTCATCGCCGGCCGTTCGTTCGAACGCCGCCACCGTCGTGGCGCGATCGAGCCGGAAGCCGACGGAGGGCACGAGCTGGAGTCGCACGGTCTCGAGCTCGCCGTTGATCCAGCACGTGCTGATCGCCTCCGCCGAGCGCGTCCGTGGCAGTTCCGGCCAGACGAGCGGTTCGCAGAGCGCCCGGAGCAGGTTCATGATCGGGCCGAGCAGCGCCTCGCACTCGGTGCGTTGGGCGTCCGTGCCGCGCTGGATGAAGGTGGGCGCGTAGGACGCCAGGCGACAGAAGCCGCCCTGCTCCCGGTAGTAGTCGTAGAAGTCGAAGTCCCACTGCGGATCGCACGCCTGCCAGGCGTCGTCCTCCGCCTGGTCGGTGCGGGGGTGTGCGACGCAGGTGAGCTGGACGTCGTTCTGTCGGGCGTTGAAGGTGCCGAGGACCTCCTGGAGCACCCGCGGGAATCCGTCGAGCGGGAAGTCGAAGGTGACGTCGGCGCCCTCGGCCGTGACGCGGAACCGTCTCGCGTCGGCGTCGACGGTCGCCGCGCTCGACGACAGGAACCGGTAGAGGCCGGAGAGCATCAGCGCGAACGGCTGGATCTCGCGGAAGGCGTCGAGGAAGAACGTCTCGAACCCGGGCCCGGCGAGGATCCGCTCGACGAGGTCGTCGCCACGCTCGAGCTCGTGCTGCGCGAGGAGCCGTTCGACCAGCTCGACGTCCTCGCGTTTGGTCCCGTACCGGAGCGCATCGAGCAGCTCGGTGAGCCACGCGCGCTGTTCGTCGACGACCGAGTCCATCGTTCGCCTCCATTCACCGACGTGCTCAGATCGATGAGGCCGTACCCGAATCGAACGGGCCCCCGGCGCAGGCCCGGCGAGGGCCCGACCACGGCGTCCCCAGACGTAGGCCTCGAGGTGGAACCTAGTCGTCGGGCGGCACGGCCTGCTCCGGATTTCTTGCCCGTGGGGCGGCGTCGAGCCCCGGGTGGGCGCCGGCGATGCGCGCCACGACCATGCCGATCGCCAGCACGATCGACATCGCCACGGCGACGATCACGGCGGTGTCGGCCACGGAGGCCGGAGCGTCGAGCATGCGCACGACGATGGCGGCGGCCACGATCCACGGCAGCGCGAGCATCGCAATCTGGGCGGCGCCGAGCCGACGCCGCGGGCTGCCGTTGCCGATCGGCACGGGTGGCTGCTCGCGATAGCTCGACTCGCCGAGGATCGCGACGCGGAAGAGCTGTTCCACGACGTCCTTGTTGGTGAAGTACGAGCTGTGGCTCGCAGCGGGTTCGGGGAACGCCATGCTCGTGACGCTCACGTTGTCGACGCGCATGGCCGCGGCTCGTTTGTCGTTCGGCGCGTAGATCGGCGTGGCGATCGGGTCGGACCGGTCCCACACGTTGATCCAGTGCATGTGGGGCTTCCTCGGCGCGTCGACGGGCGAGAACGGTGCCGAGCCGATGTCGCCCCGGAAGGCCTCTTCGAGGCGGACGTAGCGGTGGTACTTGCCGCGGTGGCTCTCGGCCAGGGCGTGCAGGAGGTCGATCGGGCTGCCGAGCGTGATGAACTGGTCGAGCTTGCTCAGGTCGCCGACGCGTGCCGTGCCGCCGGCGCCGGCGGCGCGGTGCTGCTGACCGATGGCGAGCAGGGCGTCGTAGGCGATC
>JAUHYJ010000426.1 GCA_030425785.1 Acidimicrobiia bacterium
GTCAGGCCCGCGGCCATCTTGTCGCGCAGCTGCGCCACCAGTTCCAGATAGCTCGGGTCGGCCTCGGCCGGCGGCTCCCAGGGCGGCAGGTCGGCTTCCATTTCCGACTGGCTGGGGCGTTCGGCCTTGATCCGGGCGGCTTCGGGGTCGATGGCCTCGTGCACGCGACGCTCCTGCTCGCGCAGCACCCCGAGATCGAGGTGCACACGAGCGTGTACCTGCTTCCGCTGCGCCACCCGGTGCCGGTCGCCCGCCAGCTGTCGACGATCTCGACGTTCGCGCCCGGGCGACTCGCGCTCGGCGTCGGCATCGGCGGCGAGGACCGACACGAGATCAGCTCGTGTGGCGTCGACCCGCGCACTCGGGGTCGGCGGATGGACGAGTGCCTGCACATCGTGCGCGAGCTGCAGTCCGGAGCGCCGGTGACGTTCACCGGTGAGTTCTTCGATCTCGACGACGTCGTCATCGACCCCGCCCCTACCCCGCCGATCCCCCTGATCGTGGGCGGTCGGTCCTCCGCCGCTGTTCGTCGCGCCGGCCGGCTCGGCGACGGCTGGTTGGGGATCTGGGTCTCACCCGAGCGGTTCGCGGCCGCCGTCGACGATGCCGACCAGGAGGCGGAACGAGCCGGCCGCCCCGACGTCGCGTGGCGACACGGCATGACCGTGTGGTGTGGCTTCGGCAGCACGCCCGCCGAGGGGTCGACCGCTGTCGCGCCCGTCATGGAGCACATCTACCGCCTGCCCTTCGATCGATTCACCCGATACGTGCCGTGCGGCACGCCCGCCGACGTGGCCGACGCGCTCGGGCCGTACGTCGACGCGGGCTGCCGATCGTTCAACCTGCTGGCGCACGCCGCCGACCCGACATCGGTGGCGCCCGCAGCGGCCGAGGTGCGGCGCATCCTCGAGGCGAGCGCGTGAGCGCCCGCCCGTCAACCCCATCCCCGACCCGGAGGTCGTCCGTATGAGAAGCGAACAGCTCGAGAGCATCGTGGGGTTGCTGCGTGACCGCGAGGAGGCCGGGCCGACCACGGTCGAGGAGTGGCGTGTCGCGTACGACAAGCTGGGCTCGCTCGTCCCGCCGCGGGAGGACGTCCCGGTGGAACCAGCCGATGGCGTGCGCGGCGAGTGGATCGGCGCCGGGAGCGGACCCGTCGTCGTGTACGTGCACGGGGGCGGCTACTGCATCGGCTCGCTGGCGTCGCACCGGCCGATGCTCACCCACCTCGCCGCCGCCACCGGTGGGCGTGTCCTCGCCGTCGACTACCGCCTTGCGCCGGAGCATCCGTTCCCAGCGGCGCTCGACGACGCTGTCGCTGCCTACCGACACGTCATCGCCGAGCACGACCCGCGCACCGTCGTCATCGCCGGCGACTCAGCCGGTGGCGGTCTCACCGTCGCAACCCTGATCGCGCTCCGGGACGCCAGGGACCCGCTGCCCGCCGCTGGTGTCTGCCTGTCCCCCTGGGCAGATCTGACCCAGAGCAGTGCGACGATCATGTCGAAGGCGGACGTGGACCCGATGGTGCGAGCCGGGGATCTGGATCGATGGGCTGCCGCCTACGCTGGCGCCGCCGAACGCTCTCGCCCCGAGGTGAGCCCGATCGTCGGTGACCTCGCCGGCCTGCCACCGCTCCACATCGAGGTCGGCACCGCCGAGGTCCTGCTCGACGACGCCCGTCGTCTCGCGACGCGAGCGCGCGACCACGGCGTCGACGTGACTCTGTACGAGGGCGAGGACCTCGTGCACGTCTGGCACTTCTTCGCCGGGATCGTCCCCGAGGCCGACGTCGGCGTCCGGCGCGTCGCCGACTTCATCGGCGCCGCTGTCGCGTCCTGACCGGGCGAAACCTCGATCGCCGCAGCCTGGGTCGCGATCAACGGGACACCGTGACGAGCCGGACGGCGCGGGCCAGCTCGCGCTCGGCGTCGGCGACGAACTCACGGACGATGTCGGCGGCCGGGGTGACCTCGACGATCGCGCCGATTCCCTGCCCGGCCGCGTAGCACTCCTTGGCCGGGTCGACGCCCGTGGCGTCGGGCGGCGCGCCGAGGTGCATCGCTCCGTCGCCGAGCGAACGGCCGATCTGGTCGGGGAAGCGCTGGAGCTCGTCGGGGTGGTCATCGAAGTACTGCGTGTAGGCGTTGCGCACGGCGCGCAACGTCTTGCCCGTGTAAGCACGGGTGATCACCGTGTCGTCTTCGTGGCCGGTGACGAGCGCTTCCCTGTAACCGCTCACGACGTGGGCTTCGGGGGTCGCGATGAACCGGGTACCGACCCACACGCCGTCGGCCCCGAGCGTCAGTGCCGCGGCGAGGCCGCGACCGTCGAAGATGCCGCCGGCCGCGACCACCGGCACTCGATCGCCCACCGCGTCCACCACCTGCGGAACCAACGGCATCGTCGCGACGAGTCCCGTGTGCCCGCCTGCCTCGGTGCCTTGGGCGATGACGATGTCGCATCCCGCCTCGACGGCTGCGACGGCGTGGCGGACCCGGCCGCACATGCTCGCCACGAGCACGCCGTGTTCGTGGCACAGGTCGACCACCTGGCGGGGGACGCCGAGGCCGGCGACGAACAGTGAAGCCCCGCCGGCGATGATCGCTTGGACCTGCCTCTCCATGTCGCCGGGCAGCGCCGTCAGGAGATCGACGCCGAATGGGTGCTCGGTCCGCTGCCGAATCTCGGCGATCTCGGTCTGCATCCGCTCGAAGGGCATCGGCGCCGCACCGAGCGTGCCGAAGCCGCCGGCCTCGCTGACCGCGACGACGAGGTCGGCGTAGGCGACACCGCCCATGCCGGCGAGCATGACGGGGTGATCGCACTGGAGGATGTCGGTGAGGCGGGTCTGCAGCATGGGGTATCTCCGGATCGGTTTGGGCGGGGTCGGCGGCTGGCGGCGGTTCGCCGGCCGGTGGGTTCTTGGCATCTTCAGATCGACGAGGCTTTGCCCTCCCAGTGCGGCGCACGGAGCTGGTGCTTGTAGAGCTTGCCGGTGGGCAGGCGCGGCAGCTGGTCGTGGAACTCGAACCCGCTGGGACACTTGTAGTGGGCGATGTGCTCGCGTACGTAGGCCCGGAGCTCGGACGCCAGCGCGTCATCACCAGCTACCCCCTCGGCCGGCTGGATCGCGGCCTGGACCGCCTCGCCCATCTCGTCGTCGGGGATGCCGAAGACGGCGACATCGGCGACCTTGGGGTGCATCGTGAGACAGTCCTCGATCTCCTGCGGATAGATGTTGACACCGCCGGAGATGATCATGAATGCCTGGCGATCGGTGAGGAACAGCCAACCGTCGTCGTCGAGATAGCCGACGTCGCCGAGGGTCGTCCATCCGTGACCGCCGGGGTCCTTGGACGCTGCCGTCTTCTCGGGGGCATTGTGGTACTCGTACGCCGGACCGTCGCCGAAGTACACGGTGCCGGGCTCTCCCGGGGGCAGTTCCTCGCCGTCCGCGCCGACGATGTGGAGCGACCCGATGAGCGGCTGTCCGACGGTGCCGGGTCGCTCGAGCCATTCGTCGGGGCGGACGAGGCAGAAGCCGTTGAGCTCCGTGCCGGCGTAGTACTCCCAGAGGACCGGGCCCCACCACTCCATCATGCGGTGCTTGACCTCGACCGGGCAGGGTGCGGCGGCGTGGATCGCCACTCGCATCGACGAGACGTCGAAGCGGATGCGCTCCTCCACGTCGAGCTTGAGCATGCGGACGAACATCGTGGGTACCCATTGCGAATCGGTGATCTGGTGGTGCTCGATGAGCCGAAGTGCATCCACCGGGTCGAACCGCTCCATCGCCACGACGGTGCCACCCAGCGACTGCACGCCGAGGCTGAATCCGATCGGCGCCGAGTGATACAGAGGTGCCGGTGAGAGGTAGCGAGTGTCGCTGGTCATACCGAACACCCCACTCACCAGCCCGGCGATCAGCATCCCCTCCTCGGCACGCTGACCGGTCAGGGCACGCTTGATG
>JAUHYJ010000427.1 GCA_030425785.1 Acidimicrobiia bacterium
TGCGGAGCAGGATCGTCTCGGCGACTTCGTCGTCCTCGACCGAGACGACGAACGCGCTCGTCGCCTGCTCGTGGCGTGCGCCGGACCGTCGATCGCTCACGGGTACTCGATTCCGGCACCCAGGTCCGGCGGTCGCACAACCGGAGGGTCAGCGAGCTGTTCCCGTAGCCAGCCGCGTTCGTCCTCACCTACCACGGCAAACGACTCGCGGACGAGATCGGTGCGGCCGGCGTCGCGCATTTCGTAGCGGAGCCGGTCGAGACCACCGACCTCGAGCGCACGTGACGCCCAGTCGCCGAGAGCTGCGGACGCCGAGTCAACGTCCGGATAGGTTCCGAACACCTCAACCTCAGATCGATCGAGCCGTGCGGCGAATAGCTCGCCGCTCCCACCGTTCCACGACACCCTCCACCGTTCGTTCGGCTCGGCGGTGGTCCGCCACGACATCCCGAAGTCGACCTCGGGTGCCGCACGGCGCGCGTCCCGCCCGTACCAGTCCGACAGCACGTCGCGCCCATCTCGACGACTCACGACGCACCCCCCGCTCCCGACTCCTCCCCCGCGGGCTGTGCCGCAGACCGCTGTGGCGGCCGACGTCGTGCTCGCCGGCGGCCGGACTGTGATCGCAGCGCCGTCAGGTCGGTGCCGACGAACTCGGCAAGCTGCCCTTCGTCGAGGCCCATCTCGGCAAGGCCCTTGACGGCGGCAGCCAGTTCCGCCAGCGCTCGGTCACGTTCGTCGTCGAGTTCGCCGAGCCGAGCGACCGAGCGCTCGACCGTCCGCACGTGCTGTTCCTGTTGGCCGAGCCGCTCCTTCGTCCACGCCCGCAAACCGCCGATCGCTTCCGATCGCATCCGGTCACCTCCGATGAGTCCGAGACACGCGCTGTTCGCGTGCCGTCATCGGTTGACTCCACCCCTGAGCCCGACGCGCCGAGCCGATTCGCCGCGCGACCATTCGCAAACCGCAATCCGACGAACCGCACGTGCCGACCCACGGCCACGATCCCGGCGCTCCAGAGTGTCCCGACACGGCCCCACCGAACGACGACCCAGCGACGCACCGCCGCTCCGGCCACGCGGCACTGGCCCACCGCTCCGGCGACGGACCCCAGCATCTTCCCGACGCCGTGGGCCAGCTTCCGCCCGTGATTGCACAGACTATTACCCGGGGGTGAACGGCGGCGCGGCCGCACGAGCACAGGGGTGGGTTGGCCTGACGAAGGACCATGCTGTCGATCGCGAAACTCCGTGTCGGGCAGGAGGCGTACCACCTGTCCGGGGTCGCCCAATCGCTCGACGAGTACTACACCGGCGCCGGCGAAGCCACCGGCGTCTGGGTCGGCGGCGGCGCCGCCCGGCTCGGCCTCCGTGGCGATGTCGACGCCGATTCGCTTCGCGCCGTGCTCGCTGGGATGGCGCCGGGAACGGGCGGACTCGATCCGAACGGCAAGCAGATCCGTCCGTCCGCTCGCCGTGTCCCCGGCTTCGATCTCACGTTCAAGGTGCCGAAGTCCGCGAGCGTGCTGTACGCCGTGTCCGACGATCCCCGGGTGCAGGGTGCGGTGATCGAAGCCGGCGAAACCGCCACGCGGGAAGCGATCGCATGGCTCGAACGCGAAGCAATCCGGGCACAGCGCGGCTCACACAACCAGGCATGGCTCGACCGACTCCGCGCCGAAGACCCCGAAGCCGCCCGCCGCCACGGCCCGCGACGCATCACGACCAGCGGCGTCGTCGGTGCCGCGTTCCGGCACCGAACCAGCCGGGCTGGTGACCCGCTCCTGCACTGGCACGTCCTCGTCGCGAACCTGGTGGAGGGCAACGACGGTCGTTGGTCGGCGTTCGCTCACCCCGACATGTACCGCGCAGCGCGCACCGCCGGCGAGATCTTCCAAGCCGCAGTCCGGCGTGAGCTCACGGCGTCACTCGGCGTCGAGTGGACGCGCGGGCGGCACGTGCAAGAGATAGCCGGCATCCCCTCCGCGATGCTCGAGACGTTCTCCAAGCGCCGCGCCGAGATCGAAGCCTGGCTCGCCACGCACGGCCACGCCGACACCCCGGCCGCAGCGCAGGAGGCGACGCTTGCCACACGCCGGGGAAAGCCCGAACTCGAAGGCGAACGACTCGATGCCGGCTGGAAGCGCGAAGCGATTGCCGCCGGATGGGGACCCGAGGCGGCCACAGAACTGGTCACACACGCAACGCCCGGCACCGGCATCGGCACCGAGGCGGAGGTGTGGCGCCTCCCCGCTGACCCGCTCGTGGACCCCGAGACCGGCGAGGTCATCGTCACCGACCGAGCCGTCACCCCCGACGAGTGGATCGCCGATCTCCTTCGCCGCCTCACACAGGCATCGACGACCTTCACTCGCTTCGACCTCACCGAAGCTGTCGCCGCCCGCCTCGGACCGGGATCCACCCTCGACACGATCGACCGGATCGTCGCCCGAACACTCGCGTCCGACCAGGTGCTCGCCGTCCACCAACCCGACCGACCATCACCACGCGGACGCACCACCTACACCAGCCGCGAGGTGGTCGCCGTCGAGCGGCAACTCCTCGACACCCTCACCCGAGCTGGCTCACACGCGGCCGTCCCTGCCGAGACGGTCGATGAGGCGATCGCCGCACGCACTGGCATCGGCCACGACCAAGCAGCCGCAGTGCGGACGATCTGTGCCGCAACCGGACCCGTCGCCGTGCTCGTCGGCCCAGCAGGCAGCGGCAAGACCTACACGCTCGACACCATCCGCCACACCCACGAAACCCACGGCAACACCGTCATCGGCACCGCTCCCTCAGCACGCGCCGCGATCGAACTCGCCACCGGCGCCAACATCGCGTCCCGCACCATGCACTCCCTCCTCGCGGCGATCGAACGGAACCACCTCACCGTCGACGCCTCGACCGTGCTGGTCATCGACGAAGCCGGCATGGCCGACGTCCGCCTCCTCGAACGACTCACAACACACGTCACCGACACCGGCGGCCGAGTCATCCTCGTCGGCGACCACCACCAACTCCCCGAGATCGACGCCGGCGGCGGCTTCGAAGCCGCCTCCCAACGATCGGCCACCGTCGCCGAACTCACCGTCAACCGCCGCCAATCCGAACCGTGGGAACAACAAGCGCTCGCACAGCTCCGCAACGGGAGCGTCCCCGCCGCCGTGCAGGCCTACCTCGACCACCACCGAGTCGTCGTCGCCCCCGACCGCACCCGGATGGCCGACACCGCCATCGACACGTGGCGACAGAGTCGACACGACGGCATCGACACCGTGATGCTCGCCGGCACCAACGAGCTCGTCGACGTGCTCAACCGGGCCGCCATCCGCTCCCTCGTCGACGACGGCCAACTCGCCGAGGACGTGGCTGGACGCTTCGCCCGATCTGACTATCGCATCGGGGAACGCGTTGTTCTGCGACGCAACAGCGGCGCCGCCACCGACGCGGATCGACAGCTCATCGCCGTCGCCAACGGCCAGTTCGGGACCGTCGACAATGCCGGGGACGGATGGCTCACCATCCGACGTGACCATGACGATCAACTCGTCACCGTCGACCAGCGCTACCTCGACGACGGCGGACGAGTCGACCACGCCTACGCCATCACCACCACCCGCTCCCAGGGCGGCACCTGGGATCAAGCGATCGCCGTCGGCCTCGACGGCCTCTACCGAGAAGCCGCCTACGTCGACTTCTCCCGCGGACGCGGCGACAACCTCATCGTGCTCGCCCAAGCCGACGTCGACCACCTCGACGAACTCGCCGCCGACAGCGTCGAACGCCACGACCGCAAGGCCATCCCCCTCCCCAGCGAACAACCCTCATCAGCCGAAGACGACCTCGTCGAGACGCTCCAACGCTCCGGTGCTAAACACCTCGCCCACACCACCGACCCCCACATCGTCCTCGTCGACGAATGGTCCCGCCTCAACACCCTCCCCGACCTCGAAGCCCGGCGCGACCAT
>JAUHYJ010000004.1 GCA_030425785.1 Acidimicrobiia bacterium
GAAGCCGTCGGGGTGATCATCACCCTGATCCTGCTCGGCCGCCTGCTCGAGGTGCGCGCCAAGGCCGGCACGGGTGAGGCGATCCGCAAGCTGATCGGCCTGCAGGCCAAAACCGCCACCGTCGTGCGCGACGGGACCGAGACCGAGATCCCCGTCGAACAGGTCATCCCCGGCGACGTCATCCTGGTCCGCCCGGGCGAGAAGGTGCCCGTCGACGGCGTGATCGTCGACGGACGCTCGACGCTCGACGAATCGATGGTCACCGGCGAATCGATCCCGGTCACCAAGCAGACCGGCGACACCGTGATCGGCGCCACCATCAACCAGACCGGCGCCTTCCGCTTCGAGGCCACCAACGTCGGCGCCGACACGATGCTCGCCCAGATCATCCGCCTCGTCGAACAGGCCCAGGGCTCCAAGGCCCCCATCCAACGCCTCGCCGATCAGGTGTCGTCCTACTTCGTCCCCGCCGTGATGTTCATCGCCATCGCGACCTTCGTCACCTGGTTCGTCGTCGGCCCCACGCCCGCGCTCACCCTGTCGCTCGTGGCCGCCGTCGCCGTGCTGATCATCGCCTGCCCCTGTGCGCTCGGCCTCGCGACACCATTGTCGATCATGGTGTCGACCGGCAAGGGCGCCGAGCACGGCATTCTCATCCGCTCCGCCGAAGCGCTCGAGACCGCCCACAAGATCGACACCATCGTGCTGGACAAGACCGGCACGATCACCCGCGGCGAACCCGCCCTCACCGACATCGTCCCCGCCGACGGCATCGACCCCGACGAACTGTTGCGCGTCGTCGCATCCGCCGAGCAGACCTCCGAGCATCCGCTCGCCCAGGCGATCGTCACCGGCGCCCGCGACCGCGGGCTCACCCTCCGCGACACCACCGAGTTCGACTCGATCACCGGCAAGGGCATCCGCGCCATCGTCGACGGAACAGAAGTCTTGATCGGCAACCGCCGCCTCCTCGACGACGCCGACATCGTCACCGACGACCTCGCCGCCGAGACCGACCGCCTCGCCGAAGCCGGCCGCACCCCGATGCTAGTCGCCCTCGACGGCCGACCCGGCGGCGTCATCGCCGTCGCCGACACCGTCAAGGACGACTCCGCCGCCGCGATCGCCGCCCTCCGCGCCCTCGGCATCGAAGTCGCGATGATCACCGGCGACAACGCCCGCACCGCCGCTGCGATCGCCCGCCAGGTCGGCGTCGAACGCGTCCTCGCCGAAGTCCTCCCCGAACACAAGGCCCTCGAAGTCCGCCGACTCCAAGACGACGGCGACATCGTCGCCATGGTCGGCGACGGCATCAACGACGCCCCCGCCCTCGCCCAGGCCAACGTCGGGTTCGCGATCGGCACCGGCACCGACGTCGCCATCGAATCGAGCGACATCACCCTCATCTCCGGCGCCCTCGACGGCGTCGTCACCGCCATCACGCTCAGCCGGGCGACGATGCGCAACATCCGCCAGAACCTGTTCCTGGCCTTCGTCTACAACGGCATCGGCATCCCGATCGCCGCCGGCGTCCTCTACCCCTTCACCGGGATGCAGCTCAGCCCGATGATCGCTGCCGCTGCGATGGCCGGCTCCAGCCTGTCCGTCGTCGGCAACGCCAGCCGACTCCGCCGCTGGCACCCGCGACCCATCGACACAACCAAGACCGGCCGCAGCGCCGAACCCGTCATCGAGACCGGCCACGAGAACGAGCACACCGAGACATCGCTCGTCACCGACCCGGTGTGCGGCATGCAGATCGACCCCGACGCCGCAGCAGCCACCCTCACTCGCGACGGCATCACCTACTCGTTCTGCTCGACCCAGTGCCACGACACCTTCGCTGACCGACCCGCACACGGAGAATCCCAATCTGGACACGCCGAGCACGACCACCACTCACACCACTGAGAGAGCCACGGCCATGACGACGACCCACGACCTGCAGGCTGCGCCATCGCCCACCGGCGCGCAGTGCCCCGTTAGGGTACCCCCCACCCCTATGGCCGGATACTCGATGTCGAAAGACGACTACCAAACCCGCCTGCGACGAATCGAAGGCCAGATCCGCGGCCTGCAACGACTCGTCGACGAAGACACCTACTGCATCGACGTCCTCACCCAGATCACCTCGGTCACCAAAGCCCTACAAGGCGTCGGACTCGGCCTCCTCGACGAACACATCCGACACTGCGTCCGCGACGCCATCGACGAGAGCGACGAAGCCGGCGACGCCAAGATCGACGAAGCCACCGCCGCCATCGCCCGCCTCCTGCGCTCCTGATTGCCCCCATCGCCCATCGGGAGACCGCGGAGCGTCCGCAAGCCAACGGCTACTACACTCTGTAGCTGATCGGTTCGAACGCCCACCACCACAGCGCTCAATGCCCCAAGGTCCCCCACTCGCCCACACCCGGCCTTCCGTTGCCGCGTCTTCGAGGCTTCGACATCTCCAGAAGACTGCGGCGGCCGCCCTCGTCGTGATCGCGAGCGGATGCGCGACCACGATCGCGAGCAGCACCGGCGTCGAGCCCGGGTCCGCGGTCGCGACACAACCTGCGTCGGATATCGACGGGCCCGACACGGCGAGCGTACCGAAGGTGGCATCGGAGGACATCGCCACGGCTCCGCCGTCGAGCCAGCCGAGCAACTCCACCTCCACCATGCCGTCGAGGTCCGCGACCTCGGTGGCGAGCACCACCTCGACGACGTCGACAACCACGTCGACGACCACCACGACCACCGAGCCCGACCCACTCGCCAGCGTCCACGATCCCGCCTGCGTCCGTCTCGCCGACGAGGGCGGGTTCGACGGCATCGCGACCGCCGACGACAACTCGACTGCGAGCCTCTGGATCGAGAACGGATTCGGCGATCCCCCGCCCGCCGGTGGCCTCGTCGACGTGTGCGTCGACAACGGGATCAACGACATCACCGGCGAACCTGCTCCGCGCCATGATGAGCCGACGGTCGAAGCTGCCCTTGCCGACGACGTGCGTCGGCAGCAACAGCAGCTGAACGAGCTGTTCGCGCCATTCAGTACGACACCGCTGGCCGTCGACGGCATCTCGGGCCCACTCACCCGCCAACGCCTCTGCGCTGCACGGGCTGCACTGGGCCTCGACCCATCAGCCGCAGACCTGCAACCCGGCTCAGGCGAGCACGCCGCATTGTTCGCGGCGACAGAGCTGGGAGCTCCGACGTCGACAGCAACGGAGTCCGAACGGTGGGTGCTCATCGACCGCACGTGCCAGTGGATGTACGTCGGCGCAGGCTCGGACCTGGCGTTCGCGTTCCCGACGTCGACCGGGAGCGACGGCTACGAGACCCGGACTCAGGACCGGGCGTCGGTGTTTCGGTACAACCCGGCCGTCGACAACGGCGGGTGGCATGACAGCACCGAGTATCCCGTCGGCGTCGACAATCCTCTCAACGGCAACCTCTACAAGCCGCTGTATTTCGACCTCGGCCAAGCCATCCACGGCGCCAACAACGTGCCGCCCGAACCGGCCAGCAAGGGCTGCGCGAGGCTCAGCGTGGCCAACCAGGAACGACTGCTCGAGTGGCTCGGTCTCCTCGACGCGACCGAGGAAACGTGGCGCAAGAACGAGATCAACCTGACCGTCAACGTCCAGGGGGAGTTCGTCCACGGGTGAGGCGCTCCGGCGACACCCGGACAATCGTCAGGCGGACACGACGTTCACGTCCAGGCGCATTCCGGCTTCCCAGTGACCTGGCACATGGCACCCGATGATGGTGCTCGTCATGCCGGGGTCATCGAATGACATGGTCACCTCGCCGGAGTCCCCCGGCTCGAGGACCAGCGGCGCCGCCTCTGCGGTGTGACCAGCGTCGCCATCATGGCCGGTCTCGTCGGCATGGTCGGCCTCTCCGTCGTGACCGGCCTCGTCGGCATGGTCGGCGTCACCCATGCTGTCCATGTCCATCCCCTCGGACTCGCGCATCGCAGCGGCGTGCTCCTGCTGCTCATCCTCGTCGCCGAAGGTCGCCTCGTGCTCCACGACGCCGTCATTGACGAACACGAACCTCACGGTCTCGCCCGCCTGCACTGTCAGGGCTGACGGCTCGAAGGCGACGTCGACCATTGCGACCTCGATCGTGCGCGGGCTCTCCGGGGTCCCCGGCGATACCACGGATGCTCCGCCCCCCGGGCCGTCATCACCACACGCAGCAAGGAGCCCTGCGAGCGAAACCACTGCAATAATCGCTGGAAGCCGAGTTCCCATCTCTGACACCTCGTAGTAGTTGCGTACACAAGTAATCTGCACCACATCGACGGCCGGCACCAGGGGCGTTGGTCCCGAGCTGGGTGCATCTCGGGACCGGCCGGCCGATCAGCGGTCCGAGCGCTCTGTCGTCACGACATCGCCCGGTCGATCTCGACCAACCGCCTGCGTGCCTGCGCCCGTGGCCGCGGCAAATGTGACGACTCCGACCGCGAAGACCACGACCGAGGACCAGTGCTGCCGGGTGAGTCCGTCACCGATGTGCGGCAACCACACCGCTGCGAGCGAACGGACCCCGGCGACCACGGTCACACCACCGGTGACGATGATCCACGGTGACCAGCGGCCGAGTTGGCGATGCAGCGCCATTGCACCGACGACGATCGCGATCGCCGCCAGGACGCCGATGGGGAGCATCCTGGTGGACGTGCCTGGCGGCTGCAGGCCCAGGGGGGACTCCGGTCCGTAGCAGCCATCGCGGACGAGGCACGTCACCTCGTACGCCGCGTACCCGATCAGCGCGAGCGGCACCAGATCGGCGAGTCGGTCGAGCGGCGCGACGCCCGACCGGCGGGCCGCCCACGCAGCGACGAACATCGCAGCGGCGATGCCGGGCCAGAACTCGACACCGCTGCGGATGATGAGAAGATCCGACACGCTGCCGAGCGAGCTCGGACCATCGATGCCCACGGCGACGAGCCGGCCGACTGCGAGCCCGGCGAAGGCAGGCCAGATGGCGACATCGGCGAAACCGACTGGCTCCGCGAAGGTCGTCAACGGCCACCACCTGGCGACGAGCGACGGGACGCCGACCGCGACGATCATCGTCAGGAGTAGACCGACGTCGATCACGTCGCAGCTTCGATCAGGCCAGCGAGACGCTGCTCGGAGATGCCGCCGTCGACTCGGGCTCGGATCGTGCCGTCCGAGCCGATCACGTACGTCGTCGGGTACGCAGTCAGTTCCAAGGCAACGCGGATCTCGCCGGACGGATCGAAGACGTTGGGGTAGGTGACACCGATCTCGTCGAGGAATTCTCGTGCGGCTCGAGGGTCGTCGTTCGACGCCACGCCCAGGATCGTCGCCCGGCCGGCGAAGGCCTCTGCGGCGTCCTGCAGCATGGGCATCTCGGTCCGACACGGCGCGCACCACGACGCCCAGATGTTGACGACGACCGGTTGACCCCGCAGCCCCACCAACATCCCCTCGAACTCATCCAACGTGGCATCCGGCAGTTCACCCGCCGTCGGCACCGAAATGGCGTCGCCTGAGGGCTCGAAGTCCGGCAGGTTGGAACCTCTGTTGGCTCGGCTCGCCCCGAACGCGACCACCGCGATCAGCAGGATGGCACCGATCCACCAGCGGGAGCGGCCCCACCCACCCTCACGAGTGGCAGCCGAGCGCGACGACTCGTCATTGGGCGGCGGTCCTCCCGGGTGATCGCCAACCGGGTCGCCGGACTCGGAGCTCGGACCGCTGATCGGGCGGGGTCTCGATCGCATGACTACGACAGTATGTCGTACACTGCTCCGCATGAGGTCAGCCACATGACGAGTTCGACGCTCGCGCTCGCGTTCACGGCGGGAATGGTGGCCACGTTCAACCCGTGTGGGTTCTCACTGCTCCCGGCGTACCTGGGCGCGTTCGTTGCCGGTGACGAGGTCGAGACGTCGACCGAGCGCCGACTGGTCCGGGCTGCGGGCGTGTCGGCTGCCGTTGCGATCGGGTTCGTCGTGGTGTTCGCGTCGGTCGGATTGATCATCGACCGCATCGCGAGCGAAACCCAACAGCAGTTGCCGTGGGTGACGATCGCGATCGGCGGCCTCTTGATCGTGGTCGGTGTCGCCACGGTGGCCGGTTGGCGCCCGAAGCTGCTCATCGCCGTCCCCGACCTCGCCGCCGGACGGAGCGGTGTCCTGATGATGGTCGGTTACGGGATCACCTTCGCGATCGCGTCGTTGTCGTGCACGATCGGCCCGTTCTTGGCAGTCACCGGAGCCGCCATGCGCGGCACGGCATGGGATGCCGGCACTGCATACGTCGCGTATGCGCTCGGCATGGGGCTCATCGTGCTGCTCCTGAGCTTGGGTGCGGCGGCGGCGCACTCGTCGATCGCGGCGAACCTTCGCACGTTCGCACGCTGGGCGCCGAGGGTCGGTGGCGCGCTGATGGTCGTCGCCGGCTTGTATGCGATCTGGTACGGGCGCTGGGAGCTCGCCGTCTACGACGGACAGCTCGGTGACGACCCGGTCGTCGACCGGATCGAGAACGTGCGGCTGCGTGTCGTCGCCGAGATCCAGCGGATCGGAGCCACCCAGCTCATCCTGCTCGCCGCTGCGATCACGATCAGCGTGGTCGTCTGGTCACGGATCAGCCGCGACGCCGAGTTGCGGCACGGCTCTGGCGGCGGTGTCAGCCACGATCGGATGTCCGATCTCAACGAAAGGAGCACATCGGAATGTGTCTGAACTGGAAGGTCGTCGGCGGTGTCGCGGCAGTTGCCGTCGCAATGGTGCTGTTCTCGTCGGGTTGGGTGGCTGCGCTCGCACCGCTGCTGGTCGTCGCCGTCTGCCCACTGTCGATGTGGTTCATGATGCGCCACATGCACGGATCCTCGCCGCACACCTCGGACGCTCCCGATCGGCTGGAGGTCGAGCGTCTGCGATCGGAAGTCGCCGAACTGCGCCAGCAGCACTCGGACCGCGCAGCGACCTGATTGGTTGGGCGCACACCGGTCGTCTGGCGTTGGCTGGGATCGAGCGAAAGAACGTGCACCGCAGAGCTATGACGTCGCCACATGGCCGGCCGACCGACGTGGAAGCGTGGCTTCGTTCGGACCCGACCGCCGACGAGCTCCGATCTGCATACCCGCAGCTGTGGACCGAGGTGCAACGCGAGATCGCCGAAGTTCTGGCAAGCGGCGACATCGACGAGCTCGTCGCCCTCAGCACACGCACGGCGCAACCCGCTCGGTCGACGCGACGCCGCGCCCGCAGCTACAGCGACCACCAGACGATCGTCGAGCAACACATCCGCCGGCTGCTCGCCGCCGAGACGCTCCGCCAGGTTCGCACTGCTCTGGCTACCGGCGTCACCGAAGGAACTGTCAGGTTCAACCGCCGCGATGGCCGCCGGACCCAGCGACTGCTGTTCGAACGCGGCCTCACACGCAAGCCGGTGTCGATGTCGGAGTTCGAGAAGGCATGGCCACGAATCGGACAGCGACGCCTCCTCATACCGCTCGTCCAACCCAAGGGCATCTATTGCTTCTACTCCCGAGAGCTCATCGCCGCCCTGGCCGACATCGTCGGCGGGCGACCGTGCCTCGAGATCGCCGCCGGCGACGGCACACTCAGCCGATTCCTCACCGATCACGGCACTGCGGTCACCGCCACCGACGACCACAGCTGGACGAACATCGACTTCCCCGAAGCCGTCGTCAAGCAGGACGCCAGCTCCTCGTTACGCGTCCACCAACCCGAGGTCGTGATCTGCTCCTGGCCGCCCGCCGGGAACCGGTTCGAGCGCGATGTCTTTCTCACTCGAAGCGTCGACACCTACGTGCTCATCTCGACCCAAGTCGAGGCCAGTGCCGGCGATTGGAACGCCTACCGACGTCAGCGCAAGTTCACGATGACCGAACGCCCTGATCTCAGCGCCCTTGTCGTGCCTCCCGAGATCCATCCAGCCGTGTACGTCTTCGAACGCAACCGTTGAACCGTCGCGCTTCGGCCACCCCGATCGGACTGGCATCGCCGACGGCGCGCCAGGCGCCCTACGGCGCGGCGAGCCAGGTGCCCGGCTGGGCGAGGGCGGCGGGGTCGAACCCAAAGATCGACGTGCAAGCGTGAGAGAGGTCGTCCACCCCCGGGAAGCGGGCCACGGCAGCAGCCGATTCGAGGTCGGCTCCGTCGACGAGCGACTCGATGGCGGTGACGATGCGGAGCCAGCGCACGTAGCCGCCGAGCGGAACGCCGAGGCCACCGGTCATCGTCTCGGTCATGCGCGCGACCGAGAGGCCGGTGTCATCAGCCAAGCGGGCGAGATCGATCTCGTGGAGGTCGATGCCGTCGGGCATCCCGAGGAGTGCTGCGTTCAGTGCGCGGTGACGCCAGGGCTGTCGGTGATCGGCGTCAGCAATCCCCAGGTGTTCGAGTGTTCGACGTACCGCTTCGTCGGCGTGGGACCAGTTCGTCATGCGAAGCGCGCCCAGCACGTGCCTGACCGGGTCCACGGCGTCCAGCGAGCTGACGTCGCGGATCTCGGTCGCTGTGAGCTGTTTGCCCACGCTCGATTCCGGCGACACGTACACGACCAGGGCCTGGTCGTGTGGGTCGACGACCGCATGTGGCACGTCGGGCGGGACGACCACGATCGGACCGCGGCGGACGTCATGACCGACCGCGACACATGGTGCGCCGCCGTGCACGACGATCTGCGCCGCACAGTGCGAATGCAGTTCGCTCGGCCCGATCGGCCCACTGACGAGTAGCCACCACGGCCCCGCTGCGAGGCGGTGTCCGACCACGGGTGAGTCGGACATCACGCGGGCGCCGCCGTACGGCGCAGACGTCGGACGGGTCGTGCCTTCACGGGAACCTGGCTCAGTCGTCGGACCGCACGAGCGGGGTCCACGAGTCGTTCTCCTGTCGGTAGATCTGACCATCGTGGGTCGCAGCCCAGACGCCGTCATCACTGACGAGGAGGGTGTCGACCTCTCCCGGCGCAGTGCCAGCTCGCGCGAACCGGGCTGATGGGCTCGACGCCGCCCACAACTCGCCGTCCGCGGTTGAGCCGAGCACGCCCTGGTCGGTCCATTCGATCTCGACGATGGGCGGTGCCCCATCCTCGATCTCCCACGTCTGCCCGACGTCATCACTGACGGCGACATCGCCGTCGTAGGAGGTGGCGACCACCACGGCCACGTCGTCGGGCGACACTGCGAGATCGTTGATGTCGAACTGGATCGAGCCGACCGGCTGGCCGTCGCCGTCGGCGTCGAAGCGCCAGATGGTTCCGGTGGAGTCGCCGGCCAGGAGCCCGTCCTTGGTCGGGCTGAGGGCGTGGAAGTCGGCTTCACCGAGCAAGCCGATGATCTCCCAGGTCTCGCCCTCGTCCGAGCTGCGGGCCAAGCCGAGGAACGATGGCGCACCGTCGACGCGGTACTGCTCGAGGCGGAGGTCCGGGTGGCCGCTGGCAACGATGTCGCCGCCGGGATCGCGGGTCATCGCCATCAGGTCGTGCACCTCGTCGCCGACACGGCGGTAGGACCCGTCGTCGAGTCGCACCAGGCCGCGATGCGTCGCAACGAGGATCGTGTCCTCGTCGATGATCAGATCGTGAACATGCCCAATCTCCGAGGGCGGGACAGCACTCCCACCTTCCCCTGAGCAGGCGGCGACCCCGACCGTCAGCACGATGGCCGCCAACGCCCTGCCGTGCATGGTGCGAGCAGATGTGGCGGCTTCCGGTCGCGATCTGACGATGTTCATGGATCTCCTTGACGTCGAGTCAGCGTCAACCGGACGATACCCAGACAACGACACATTGTCGTAGATCGTTCACCGCGCGATCATCGCGTTGGCGCCGCGCTCGGAGTTTCTGTCATGAGTCTGTAATATCTACGACATGTTGTCGGAGATGCGTCGGGCGAGGTCGATCGCGCTCGCACTCACGGTTCTCATCGCCTCGACGGCCGGACCTGCGGCCCCCGCAAGCGCCGAACACGAAGGTGAAGCCGCAGAGCGGGCGGCACGCGAGATCCTCGACGCCCGGGACCGGGCGAACGAGGCAGCGCAGGCGATGTTCGACGCGGAGTCCCGCCTCGACAGCCTGACGATCGAGCTCGCGAAGGCCGAAAGCGACCTCGCTGCGCTCGAGGCCGAGGTCGGCGAGCTCCGCCAAGGCCTCGCCGACCGCGCCGTGCAGCAGTTCGTCGGTGCCGGCCGGGACCCGCTGATGCTGTTCCAGGACATCGGGCGCGGCAACGAGTCGGCCGCGGCGCAGGTGTACGCGAGTGCCGCCAACGGCTCACAGCTCGTGCAAGCCGACGACTACGACCAGGCGATCGACGAGCTCGACGACGCCCGGCGTGCACTGGAGCAACGACGAGCCGAGACCGCCGACGCGCAGGAATCGTGGGCAGCCCTCAAGGCGGATGCCGAGCAACAGGTTCTCGACCTCCAGCGCATCGAGCAGGAGCGGCTCGCCGACGCCCAAGTCCAACACGAGCTCGAGCGGCAGCGTCAAGCGCGCGCCGAACAAGAACGCCGCGAGCGCGAGCAGGAGGCAGAGCGCCAAGCAGCGGCAAGTGCTGCCGCCCGGGCGGCCGCGTCGAGTGGAGGAGCGTCGAGTTCGGGCGGGAACTCCAGTGGTGGTGGCGGCCAGGGCGGTGGCTCGTCGTCGGGTGGATCGCAGCCGCCCGTTGCACCGCCGGCACCGACGCCGCCTTCCAACGCGGGGAGCGGCATGGTGTGCCCGGTCGCCGGGCCCCGATCCTTCGCCGACACGTGGGGCGCGCCCCGGTCCGGGGGACGCAGCCACGAGGGCGTGGACATGATGGCGCCGGGCGGCACCCCGCTCGTCGCCGTGGAGTCCGGCTCGGCGACGTTCAAGACGAACCGACTCGGTGGCAACGCCGTTTGGATCACCGGTGTTTCCGGCACCAAGTACTACTACGCCCACCTGAGCGCCTGGGAAGGGTCCAGCCGGTCGGTCTCGCAGGGCGAGGTGATCGGCTACGTGGGGGCCACTGGCAACACGAGCGTGAACCACCTCCACTTCGAGGTCCACCCGGGTGGCGGACGGGCCGTGAACCCCTACCCGTACGTGCGTGCCGTGTGCTGACCCGAGGTTCGTGGAATGCGCCGACGCGATGTCGGGTTGACAACTACGTCCTGTAGTTTGGAGACACGAGCGCAGCGCGTCGCCGCCTTGAATGATGAATCGAACACGACGACACCACTCGCACGAACCCGACATGCAAGCCGTCTACACCAGGCGGCGATTCCTCGTTGCCAGTGCCATTGCGGCCGTCCCGGTCGGCGCTTGGTGGGGCCTCGGTCGATCGGAAGGGCCGGGTGAAGCCGAGGGGCGGCCCGCCACAGAGCCCCAACGCACGGCACCCTCGTCGACCACTCCCTCCACGGTTCCGGGCACGACCGCGGCTCCGGTTACCACGCCGGCCTCGACGGTTCCGCCGCTCACGCACGATCTCGTCGAAGGAATGGTCGACCCGAAGGTCGGCCTCATGCAGCAGCGCCTCGCCGACCTGGCATTCGACCCGGGTCCCGTCGACGACTACTACGGATCGGCGACCATCCGCTCGGTGTGGGCGTTCAAGAAGCTCGTCCTGCGGATCCCGCGCGAAGACGCCGACGGAACCGTCACACCCGACGTGTGGGAGCGGATGTTCGCCCCGGTCGACATCGCACCCCGACGAACCCCTGGCGGTCGCCACCTCGAGGTCTACCTTCCCGAACAGGTCGCGGTCCTGTTCGTCGACGGAGCGCCGCGGGTCGTGTCGCACGTTTCCAGCGGTGAAGGCATCGAGTGGTGCGACGAGGTCACCATCGACCTCGACGACGGCACGACCGAGACCAAGGGCATCTGCGGCCTCTCGGTCACCCCGGGGGGCGTCTACCACTTCGAACGCAAGGTCGAAGGCTGGCGCAACGCCAAGCTCGGCCGGCTCTACAAGCCCGTGTACTTCAACTACGGCATCGCGATCCACGGCGCGTCCAACGTCCCCAACTACCCGGCATCGCGCGGCTGTGTGCGCTTCCCGATGCACATCGCCGACTACATCCAAGACCTCGTCGAGATCGGCGACACCGTCTACGTCTTCGATGGCGTCGAGGAACCCGAGCACTACGGCGCCCAACCGATGATCTTCGACTGGCCGGACCCCGACTACACGACCACGACCACCTCGACGACGACCACGTCGACGACGACGTCGACCACCGTCCCGCAGCCGGTCACGACCACGACCCACCCGCACCCGTCGACCACGACGTCGACGACCTCCACCAGTGCCCCGCCGACGACACCACCGACGACATCACCGCCTTCCGACTAGCCAGTGCGCACCGTCCCAGCCTGATCGTCGACACCACCACGTGAGCCAGGACCCATCCAGCGCCGGCCCAACGGCCCGGGCACGCGTGTCATCGATCGCGATCCCGCACGGGCCACGACCGTGAGGATTCGGTGATCGGACGGACTGACCTGCACCACGACAGCCCGCGAGAACTCGGAGTTCGGACGCCCGCTGGTCATGGATCGAGTGCTGCCCGAGGATGGGCGATGGCCTTTGGTGTCGGAGTGATCGTCGCCGCAACCATCTTCGTCGTGACCGGTGCCTCGCCCGAGCTGTGGGTCGATCGTTCAGCGCCCAAGGCGGCCAGCACCCGCTGGCGCCTCGGCGTCAGCCTCGCCGACACGGCATGGCTGCTGCTCGGCACGTCGCTCGTGATCGGTCCGATACGCGTCCTTCGAGGAGGACGACCGGCGCGACACCTTCCGGCTCGGCGGCGGATCTCCGTCGTCGCAGCCATCTTCGCCGCCGCCCACCTTGTGGTGGGTCTGTCGGTCCACGGCGACCTGAGCAGACCCTGGCGATCGTTCTTCAGCGAGGTTCCGTCGACCGGCCTCCCCATCCCCATCCGGTTCTCGTTCCTCGTGTTGGCCAACTGGATCGGTGTCGCCACGATGGTCGGGCTCGCACTTCTTGCGGCGATCTCGAACTCGGCATCGATCCGCCGGCTGGGGGCACGGCGCTGGAAGTGGGCACAGCGGTGCGCCTACCCGATCTTCCTGCTCGTCGCCGTCCACGCCGTGCTCTACCAGCGAGTCGAACAGCGATGGCTACCCCACCAGGTCGCCGTGCTCGTCGCTCTGGCGGTAGTGGTCTTCCTCCAGGTCACCGCAGCGATCGTGGTGCGACGGCGGACGTCACCGGCACCACTCGTCGGCCGCAGTTGATCCCAGAGGGCGCCGCTGTCGTGCACGGCCAACCGGCGACGATCACCCGGGGCAGAGCGTCACGAGCAGCGCCACCACATGGTGAGCTTGCACCGCGGCCGCCATCGCCACAGCGACGACGCCGAGCCCGATCGTCGACGTCCACAAGCCTTCGTGACGCAGCGGCTGCGGTCGCAGGAGGGCTTCGACTCGCGCCGCGACCCCGAGCCCGTTGAACGCGGCCACCGTTCGAGGCGCCTCCGACGGTCCGAGCGCGACTTTGGCGAGCGTGAGCGCGACTCGCTCGCGATCACCGCCCGTGGCTTGTACCGCCTCCTCGTCCGCCCACCGCTCGAGGGCGAACCGGAGCCGGCGCCGCAGCCACTCGAGCGGCGGCACGAGGCAGGCGGCCAGCTCGGCTGCAAGCAGTTGGCGGTCATGTCGGTGACGCGCATGGCCGCGCTCGTGTGCCAAGACCACCTCGAGCTCTTGACCGTCGAGCGCGTCGACGAGCCCGGACGACACCGCGATCCGCCGCCCCGGCCCCGGCAGCGAGTACGCGAACCAGTCGTCGCTCGTCACCAAGGCTGGCGCCCCGATCTCGACGCAACGATGGCGCCGCCACGCGCGGATCGACCGAATGATTCGGACGGTGCCGACCAGCAGCATGCCGGTCGCAAGTGCGCCGAGCCACGGATTGACCGACGCATGGAACCCGAGCACGGCGCGGCACCACTCGAGTCCGCCGCCGACCAGCGGCAGATGCACCAGAAAGCCGACAGCGAGCACGACCAGCGTCGGCACGACGGCGACCGCTACCCCGAGGATGCCGCCGGTGAGCAGGGTGGCGGCCAACTGCGGCCGAACGCGGCGGTGCAATGCCGTCGCCCCTACTGCGACCGCCAACGCGGTGAGCAACGGCAACACCGTCGAGACGACCGTCATTCCGTCCCTCCGAGCAAGCGTCGGAGCGCTGCTCGATCGCGTCGGGACAAGCCGCCGATGAATCCGCCGAGGGCCCCTTCTCGGTCGGTCGTCGACGCCAACACGGCATTCATCTGAACACCGGCGAGCTCCGACTCCGAAACGGCCGCGGTGTAGGCGAACGCTCGGCCGCGCTGCTCGCGTAGCGCCCGACCCTTCTCGTGCAGACGCCCGAGCACCGTCATCACCGTCGTATACGCCAGGTCGACGTCGAGGCGCTCGAGAACCTCGCCAGGCGTCAGGGGCTCGTCGGAGCGCCATAGCACTTCCATGATGTCGCGCTCCAGCGCACCATCGGGTCGACGACTCATTGCACCTCCTCGATCACGGGCGCCATCCTACGAGACCTCGCTTTGCTCCGCCCCGACGACGGCATCATCGTCCTCCTGCATCACCTCTTCCGCTGTGGAAGCAGCCCGAAGTCGGTCGGCGAGGAGGAACGTGACGACGCCGACCAGCACGGCGATCGACAGCCATTGGTTCCAGCGCAGACCGGCCACCTCCGGCGCTGGATCGATCCGGACTCCTTCGATCCAGACCCGACCGAGAAAATAGCCGCCCAGGTAGAAGGCGAAGAGCCGCCCTGGCCGCAATGACGCACGACGATCGATCAGCAGCAGAACGCCGCACAGCGAGAGATTCCACACCGACTCGTACAAGAACGTCGGATGGAACGTCGTTCCAGGGGCGTACCCGGCGGGCACGTGGGCGTCATCAATCTGCAGCGCCCACGGCAACGATGTCGGGCGACCGAACAGCTCCTGATTCCACCAGTTCCCCCAACGACCGATTGCCTGTGCGAGCGCAACCGCCGGTGCTGCGATATCGAGCATGACCCGAACGTCGATGCCGCGCCGGCGCGCGGCAAACAAGCCGACCACGACCCCACCGGCGAGACCACCGGGAATCCCGAGGCCGCCGCGCCACACGGCAGGGATCGCCCAGACATCTGTCGCGAAGCGATCCCAGTCGGTGACCACGTGGTACAGACGGGCTCCGACGAGCCCGCCGGCGACAGCCCACATCCCGACGGCGGCGATGTCGTCTTGTGACGCAACGTGCCGGGCTTCCGCCCGTCGACCGGCCAGCCACACGGCGGCGGCGACGCCCAGACCAATCATGAGCCCATACGCGGTCACACGCAACGGACCGAGGTGGAGCGAGGACGACGACGGACTCGGGATCGAGGCAACGAGCACAAGCATGAAACCTCGAGCGTACTACTACGCTTTGTCGTCGTGACATCAGATCGTCCGACCGCAGCACCCCCGCTGCCGACTCGAGGTATGGCCCTCGAACACCTCACGAGGCGCAGGTTCCTCACCGGCCTCGCCGCCGGCGGGCTGACGACCTGGCTCTCGGCGTGCTCGGCGAGTGGTACCAGCACGCCCACCTCGAGCCTGCCATCGATCTCGTCGGGGCCGACCACCTCTGGCGCACCGCGCCCTGCCGCGGCGTTCGCTCAACCGGAGGTGCTCGCCAGCACCGACGGCGTCCTCGACGTCGTGTTACGGGCCGAGCAGGCCCAGATCCCGTGGGGCGACTCGACGCGCTTCTCCCTGACCTACAACGGCATCACACCGGCTCCCACGTTGCGGGTATCGCCGGGTGATCGGCTGCAGATTCGGCTGGAGAACGGGCTCACCGAACCGACCAACCTGCACACCCACGGCCTCCACGTCTCCCCTGACGGCGACGGCGACAACGTCTTCGTTGCCGTCGCTCCGGGCGAGGCGCGCACGTACGTCTACGACATCCCCGCCGATCACCGCAGCGGCCTGTTCTGGTATCACCCACACGCCCATGGCACGGTGGCGCGGCAGGTCGCCGGCGGACTGGCCGGTGCGATCGTCGTGGTCGACGATGTCGATGACGCGCCCGAGTTGGCAGGTTCGAACGAACGGATCTGGGTGCTCGCCGACCCGCCGATCGGCACCAGCCCCGAGGTGCTCGACGTGAGCGCGATGGATCAGATGGCGGGCCGCGAGGGCGACGTCGTCCTCGTCAACGGCGTACTCGCACCCGAGGTGTCGGCGGGAGTGGGCGAGCTCGAGCGTTGGCGACTGGTCAACGCCAGCGCCTCGCGCTACTACCGGCTGGCGGTCGACGAGCACGACCTCTACGTGATCGCCACGGACGGCGGGCGCCTCTCGACTCCCGTCATGGTGGGCGAGATCCTGCTTGCGCCTGGCGAGCGTACGGAGCTGCTGATCGCTCCCAGCACAGTGGGCCGCTTCGCGGTCCGGTCCCTCCCCTACGACCGTGGTGGGATGGGGATGGGCGGCATGGGCGTGGGCGGATCCAGTGACACGGCCGAAACAGCGATCGCCACGATGGTCGTTGCGGGCACCGGCGACTCGGCGCCGCTCCCCGAGACCTTGCCGGTCAATGACGATCCTGTTCCCGAGCCCACTGCCTCACGCATCATCGAGTTGGGCATGGGGCACATGATGGGTCGTGGCGACATGGTGTGGACGATCGATGGTCGGCCGTTCGACCCGGAGCGAACGGATATCGAGGTCGCACTGGGTGCCGTCGAGGAATGGGAGATCAGGAACCCGACTGCCATGGATCACCCCTTCCACCTCCATGTTTGGCCCTTCCGTCCGGTCGGCGCAGCGGCCGGCGCGGGTTGGAAGGACACGGTCAACGTGCCCGCAGGCAGCTCGGTGCGGGTCGTCGTGCCGTTCACCGGGATCGCGGGGCGAACGGTCTACCACTGCCACATCCTCGACCACGAGGACCTCGGCATGATGGGCGTCATCGACACCGCACCAGGGCGATGACGACGCTGCCAGGATCCGCTGGTCGGCAGCGAACGCGTGCCGGACTGGATCGGACGAGGAGCACCGGTAGCGTCGGCGTCACGATGAACGGAACGTCCCGGAACACGAAACGCGTTCTCGCCGCCATCACCGTTGCCCTCGTCCTGGCCGGATGCGGCGGCGGGGCCGGTGACGACGAATCAACGGGTGCGACGTCACGGGCAGCGTCCACCGACGTCGCTGGCGCCGAGTTGGAAGGCGTTCACTTCGACGTTCGGCGCGACCCCGGTTGAGGCTGCTGCTCCGGGTGGGTCGTGTACCTGCAAGAACACAGAGCGGACGTCGAGACCGCCGATGATCCCGATCGAGCCACGTACCGTGCCGACGTCGGCGTGCCCGACCAAGCAGCGTCGTGCCACACGGCGATGGTCGAGGGATATGCCCTCGAAGGGCACATCCCCGTTGGCGCCATCGTGAAGCTCCTCGAGGACCGTCCCGACGCGGTCGGTCTCGCTCTTCCGGGGATGCCTGCCGACTCGCCGGGGATGGGTGGCGACGTCACGACGTGGGAAAGCCAGCCGGTGATGCTCATCACCAACGACGGCTCCCTGGAACCCTTCGACTACTGATCCGGCGCTGCCGGCGGTTCGTCGCGTTGCCCTTCTCCGCGCCGGGCCTCGATGACCTGGCACCGATGTTCGTCGACGCAGTCGACCGGGTCGGCCCGGTCGGCTCGTTCCATCAGCTCGCGGAGCTCGCGTCGAGCGTGTTCGAGCCGATGGATCTGGGCGTCGATATCGTCGATCTGGCGGTGGATGAGTGACCGGGTGTGTTCGCAGCTCCGCTCGCCCTGACCCTTCAGCTCCAGGATCGACTTGATCTCGATGAGCGTCAACCCGGTCGCCTGTGCGTCGCGGACGAACCGGAGCCGCTCGAGCGCCGTCGCGTCGTACGCCCGGTAGCCCGATGGCGTTCGGTCGGGCGTCGGCAGGATGCCGATCGACTCGTAGTAGCGGATCGTCTTGGTCGTCACCGCCGCTTGTTCGGCCAGTTCACCAATGCGCATGAGGATCACCCTTCCTGATCGGTCACGAGGTCACGTGGGTGCAGGTCGAGTCGTCGGAGCAGCTGGGCGTTGGCGGCGACGATGATCGTCGAGAGGCTCATCGCGACCGCCGCTGCGGCTGGCGGCAGGGTGAGGCCGGCGAACGCGAACGCGCCGGCGGCGACCGGGATGGCGATCACGTTGTACGCGGTCGCCCAGACGAGGTTCTGGATCATCTTCCGGTAGCTCGCGCGGGATAGGTCGATCACGCCGGTGACGGCGCGCGGGTCGCTCGAGGCGAGCACGACGCCTGCGGACTCGATGGCGACGTCGGTGCCGGCGCCGATCGCGATGCCGACCTCGGCGCGAGCGAGTGCCGGGGCGTCGTTGACCCCGTCGCCCACCATGGCCACCCGAAGTCCACGCTCCTGGAGCTCGGCGACCTTGGCGTCCTTGTCCTTCGGCAACACCTCCGCCATCACCTCGTCGATACCGAGCTCGGCGGCGACCGCGTCGGCGACCTGCCGGGCGTCACCGGTGATCATGATCACCTGAGCGCCTCGCGCGTGGAGCGCGTCGACCGCAGCTCGCGACTCGGGCCGGATCTCATCGGCGACGGTGATCGCCCCGACCACGTCGCCGTCGTGGACCACGTAGAGGACGGCGCCTCCACGGTCGCGCCACGTCGCGATCTGGTCTGCGAGACCGGCGGGCTCGTCGAGGTCGAGATGGTCGAGCAGCGCGGGCCCGCCGACGGCAACCTGGTGTCCGTCGACCGTCGCGGTGATGCCGCGACCGGTGATCGCGTCGAACTCCGTTGCGGTCGGCACGTCGCCCAGCTCGTCACCGACGGCGACGATCGCACGAGCGATCGGATGCTCACTGTCGGCCTCGGCGGCCGCAGCCAGGCGCATCATCCGGTCCGAATCCCAACCTTCGACGGCGGCACGATCGACGACCGCGTGGTTGCCCTTCGTGAGGGTGCCGGTCTTGTCGAACAGCACGGCGTCGACGGTGCGCATGCGCTCCAATGCCAGCCGGTCCTTCACCAAGATCCCGGCCCGCGCCGACGTCGCCGTCGTGATCGAGATCACCAGCGGGATGGCCAGACCGAGGGCGTGGGGGCAGGCGATGACCAGCACCGTGACCGTGCGGATGACACCGTTGGCCGCGTCACCCACCGCCGCCCAGACCAACATCGTGATCACGGCAGCGGCGGTCGCGACGTAGAACAGCGCTGCCGCAGCACGATCGGCGAGCGCCTGCGTCCGCGAGTTCGAACTCTGCGCATCCGCCACGAGGCGCTGGATCCCGGCCAGCGCGGTGTCGTCGCCGACGGCGTCGACCCGAACCCGGATCGCCCGATCCGACGACACCGTGCCGGCGACGACCCGGTCGCCCTCGCCGCGGTCGACCGGCCGCGACTCGCCGGTGATCATCGACTCGTCCATCGCCGCCGACCCATCCACGATCTCACCATCGGCCGGCACCCGGCCGCCCGGACGCACCAACACGACGTCGCCGGGCTGCAGATCGGCGATCGCGACCTCGACCGGCTCACCGTCCTCGATCCGCTCCGCCCGATCCGGCAACAGCTCGGCGAGCGCCGCCAACGCACCCTGCGCCTGGCCGATCGCCTTCATCTCCTGCCAGTGACCCAGCAGCATGATCACGATCAGCGCCGCCAACTCCCACCAGAAGTCCAGCTCACCCCAACCGAGCGAGCTCGCCAGCGACGAGCCGTACGCAACCGTGATCGCCAACGCGATCAGCAACATCATCCCCGGCTGGCGGGCGCGCACCTCGTGGACCGCACCCGTCAGGAACGGCTGCCCACCCCACAGGTACACCACAGTGCCGATCACCGGCGGCACCCACGCCCCCCATGCGCCGTCGATCGAGTAGCCGAACCAGTCCTGGATCATTTGCGAGAACACGATCACCGGGAGCGCCAGCAGCAGGTTCCACCAGAACAGCCGACGGAACATCTCCGGATCGTGACCGGCGTGCTTGTCGTGGCCGGCGTGCGAGTCGTGCGAGTCGTTGCCGTGCGTACCGTGTTCGTGGTGCTCGTGCGGATGCGTGTCGTCGGCGGTTCGTTCGTGTGTCGTCATGTCTGGTTCCTCCTCGACGAGGTCGTCGGCGAGATGTGCGAGATCGGTCATACCTCCATCTGTACACCTTCCCCCCAAGGTCAAGGTCAACACCTTTCGCAGCGAATATCTCTGAGAATCTCGTCCCGCCGAGCGGCTATCTAGCTGCATCTTGCACCTATCTAGATGTAACTTGCACCAATGCCCGAAAGTCCGAGCGACGAACTCGCTGCGAACTTCGTCGAGTTCATCCACTCGTTCGGCGTCCTGCGCAGCGACACGACGCCGTGCGGTCAGCCGATGTCGGTATCGACCGCCCACGCCCTGTGCGAGCTCGCGACCGGTCCCCCGCTCAACCAACGCGACCTGGCCGACCGGCTCGGACTGTCGCCGAGCACCGTCAGCCGTCTCACCGACCAGCTCGTCGCCAAGGGCTGGGCCGAGCGACGACCCGATCCTGACAGCACCGACACCCGAGTGCGACTCGTCACGCTCACCACCGCCGGCGAGCACGTCGCCGGCCAGGTCCTCGCCGCACGCGCCCAGCGATTCGCACGCCTCCTCGACGCCGTCCCCGTCGACCGACACGCCACGGTCGTCGAAGCCCTCCACCTCCTGAAAGCAGCCAGCGATGCTCTCGACTAGACCCCTTCGCCCGATCGCACTCGCAGCAACCGCCGCCATCGCCATGGTTGCGTGCGGCAGCGACGAGGATCTCACCGCCCGCCAACAAGCCGTCGCCGAGGCCGGCGCCGACGTGATGCCCTTCGACCTCGACGCGACCACTCACATCTTCACCGATACCGACACCGGCGGAACACAAGACGTCGTCGCCGACGACCCCGACGACGACACCAACATCGTCGCCATCCGGCGGCACCTCGCCGACGAAGCCGCCAAGTTCCGTGCCGGCGACTTCTCCGACCCCGAAGCGATCCACGGCCCGGCCATGCCCGGCCTCGCCATCCTCAAGGAACGCTACGACGACATCACCGTCGAGCTCGCCGAGACACCCACCGGCGCCACCATCACCTACACCTCGAGCGACCCCGACGTCATCTCAGCCATCCACGACTGGTTCGCCGCCCAAACCAGCGACCACGGAACCCACGCCGAACACGGCTCGACATGACAAGCCGGGCAGGGAGCCACTGACGAGTACGAGCACTACCACTCGCATCGGGTCGAGGCCTTGCGCGGCGGACCGGACATCGCGTTCAACGGCAGCGCTTGGCGCCGGTAGCTGACCGCTCCACCGCCATACGACGTGAGCCAGCGGCCCACACCGATCCCGCAGGACGGCGTGCCTCACCCGTGCCTCACGCAGCGGTCAACAGGGGTCAACACCGGCTACCATCAGCACAGCGCCAACGGCGCAATTCACCAGCTCATCGCACGTTTCCCCAGGTCACAGCCCGATCAGCCGATCGAGGAACTTCCGTTTCCCAAGCTGAGAACGGGGGTTCGATTCCCCTCATCCGCTCTCTGTGATGTCGCGAGAGATCGAGAACGGACCCGAACCCTTCGTTGGGTTCGGTCCAATCGGCTCTCGGGTCCTGTTCATCCGCCGGAGGGTGTGCGGGTGCGGTGGTTGGGGTTGATGGCGAGTGCGCGGATGATGTTGCCGGTGTCGAGGTGGATGACGCTGGTATCGAGGCCCGATGGGAGCCTCGGCATCTGGCGCCAGCAAGGACTGAGCACGGATCGGGGCGTCGATACCTGAAGCAGTCGGGCCCTGACGGTTCCGTCGGCCGCATGGGAACTGAGCCACCATCGTCAAACGATCACGCTCAACTCCATCGAACGGCGGCCCCGGAGTCGTCTCCACCACTCCTCCACGATCGTGGCTGACGAGCCGACGACTGCCCGAAGCCGTGACCCCTCGCCCCGGCCGCTCTGACCGGCCGGGCCCGTCGTACCTCGTCTCACGCACCGCCGGTCACGCCGTCACCGGTGCTCGATGCGTCCGGCTGCGGGACGGCGATCCCGAGCTGCTGCATGATCGCGACGATCGCCTCGTCCTGGGCGCGCAGTT
>JAUHYJ010000428.1 GCA_030425785.1 Acidimicrobiia bacterium
TCTGATGCTCGGCCGCGGCGAACCGGCTGCGGCGTCGCCGCTCGACGACGTGTCACCGTCGTCCGAGGGTCTTCCCGGCGCCGGGCTGTTCATGCAGATCCTCTCGTGGGGCTTCTGGCTGGCCCTCGGCGTGTGCGGCCTCGCGATCCTCTACGGCGCTGCGACCTGGCGGGGAATGAACGGCAACACCGGTCGCGGTGTCGAGGGGAAGATGTACGTCGCAGCAGGGGCGATCGGTGCGATGGTGATCGGCCTTGCACCCACGATCGTGCGGGTGCTCTTCGACGCCGGTCAGGCGGGCTGACATGTCCGGCCCCAAGGTCGCCGGCGTCGTTCTCGTCGCGGTGATGCTCGGCGTCTGGGCGGTTCGATCGTTCGTGTTCGACGACGAGGTGGCGAGTTCCGACCCCACCGCTACTCAGCCGGCTACGGACGACACGCTCGACGAATCCGCTTCTAAGGCTTCGGCCGTCGAGTCCCCACCGGCCATGGTCGTGGCCCGCAGCGACCTGGCCGGGGTTCCCGTCGGCTATCCGCGCTCGGAACGCGGAGCGGTGACTGCAGCGGTGAACTGGGTGGCCTCGTTCCCGACGATCGTTCGGATGGGTCCAATCCGCTTGGACGACACCATCGGGCAACTGTTGTCAGAGCGACGCGCCGCGTCGGGCACCGAGGAGGTCGTTGCCGATTACCTCGCGCTGATCGACGCGCTCGGCCCGGACTTCGCCAGCCGGATCTGGATCGAGTCACCGTTGCAGACCAGCGTCGTCGTCGCCGACGACACGTCAGCGACGGTGATGGTGTGGGCGCTGCTGATCACCGGCGACGCCGATCGGGGTCCGGTCGAAGCGCTGTGGCGGACCCATCGCGTCGAGCTCGTCTGGGAGCGCGACGACTGGCGAATCGACGACGTCGACCTCACGGAGGGGCCGACGCCGGTATCGAACGAGGTCGCGCTGCCGTCACCGGCGACCGACTTCGTGGATGTTGACGCGTGGGAGCCGGCGGTGTTCGCCGACACGACGACCGGTGAGGAGGTCGACTGATGTTGGCGATTCCGATCATCGGCGACGTCATCGATTTCGTCACGACCCCGTTCCAGGCTGCGGCGGGGTGGGCGTGGGACACCGTCGTGCAGGGGATCACCGACTGGATCCTCAAAGGAGTCCTCGCGCTTCTGATGTCGATGTGGAACTTCATGGATACGGCGTCATCGCCTCGGCTGACCTCGGAGTGGTTCTACACGGCTGAGTCGTCGCCGTTCCGGATCGCGTTCGGGATCGGCGTCACGATGGTCGCGCTCCTCGTGCTGCTCGCGCTGATCCGTGCGGTCGCCGCAGGTTCGCCGGGCGCAGTCCTCCGCTCAGTCGGACACGATCTACCGGTCGCAGTGTTTTCGATGGTGTGCCTCGTCGTCGTGTCGGCGGCGGCGGTCGACCTGGCGGACGGTCTGTCGGACTTCATCTGGGCGCAGACCCGCGACGACGCCATCACGGCGATGGATGGGCTGGGCGTGACCCTGATGGCTGGGCTCGGCAACATGCACTTCCTCGGCATCGTCGTCTCCCTCGTGCTCCTCCTGGCGATGTTGTTCATGTGGGTGGTGCTGTTCGTCCGCGAGTCGTTGATCTACCTCGTGGTGATCTACGCCGTGTCGTTCGGCCTTCCGTCGATGCTGTTCCCGCCGCTCCGCGACACCGCCAAGAAGGTCCTCGAGCTGCTGGTCGCGCTCATCATCGCCAAACCGGTCATGGTCCTCGCGCTGTCGGTTGGCGTGTCGGCATTGGGTGGCATCGGCGCGACTGGTGAGCCCGGGGAGCCATTCGGTGACAACCTCGCTCACGAACTCGGAACGTTGATCTCGGGCGTGATCACGTTCGGGCTGGCGGCATTCATGCCGTTCCTCGTGTGGAAGCTGATGCCGATCGTGGCCGCTGCGGTCGTGGCGCAGGGAATCGCGTCGGCGCCGCTCCGAGGCGGCACGCAGGCGATGCAGCTGCAGTACTACGGCCAGGCCGCAATGCGGCGGCTCGCGAGCGCCGACGTGCGAGCCGGCGGCGCAGGCCGACTTGCGGGCGGTACGTCGACCGGTTCCTCCGCCACGGGTGGCCCAGGAGCGGCCGCGGGTGGGGCGGTCGCCGGAGCGGCAGGTCCTGCGGCGGCCGCAGTAGTTGCGGCGGGTGCGACTCGTGCGGCGACATCGACGGTACGGACTGCGGCAGCTTCGACCGTCGACACTGCGGTCGGAGGTCCATCGTCGGCCGGTGAGTCGACTGGTGCCTCGCCGACTCACTCGCGACTCCGAGGCGGCTCATGAGCGCCGATGCGCTGAAGCTGCGCGGCTACCGATTCGGTGAGCGGCGCCGGTCGGGGATCTTTGGCACAATCCCACCGGCGCTCGCCATGGTCGGAGCGGTGGCTCTTGCGGCGGGGTGGATGGCAATCGCCGGCTACGTGCCCTTGCCGATCTGCATTGTCGTCGTGGCCCTGTGTGGGTGGCTCTGGTTCGGCAAGATCCACCAAAGGCCCGCGCACGAGATCCTGCCTGCGCTCGGAGCGTGGTGGTGGCGGCGCCTGCGCTCACGACATCGCTGGTACCGGCCCGTCGTGCTCGTCGCCGATGGGGAACAACCCGCGTCGCTTCCACCGGTGCTGTCGGGGCTGGACGTTTTCGAGGCCGACATCGATTGGCCGACGATCTCCCAGGCCCGCTCGCTCGGCGTGGTGCGTGACCGTCGAGCCGGCACGGTCACCGCGGTTCTCCGAGTCGCGGGAGACGGGCAGTTCGGTCTGGTCGACGCAGCGAGCCAGGACATGCGGATCGACGAGTGGGGAGCCGCGATCGCCGGGTTCGCACGGGAGCACTCGCCCGTCACCCGGATCGTGTTCCACGACTGGACGTCTCCGGTACCGATTCGCGACACCGTCGCCAGGCTCGAGTCGGCCTGGGCTGACGAAGCCGAACACCCTGCCCGCGCCAGCTACCTCCAGTTGCTTCGTGAGACGTCGGCCACGGTGGTCGACCACGATGTCCTCGTCGAGGTCACCGTCGACCTCAACCGCGTCGGTAAGGCGAGGGGCGAGACTCGCGTGGCAACGGGTTTGCGCACGGTCGCCGAACAGACCCGCCTCTTCGCCGGTCGCCTCAACACGAGTGGGCTGCGGGTCGATTCGGTGCTGTCCGCGTCTGACGTCGTGACAGCGATGCGGGTGCGGTCAGATCCGTCGGTCGTCGAGCACCTCTCCACGCTGAACTCGTCGCTCGCAGCTGCGACGGGCGCGTCTGCACCGACGTTCGGTCCGATGCATGTCGACGACCGGCTGGGCTCGGTCGTGGTCGACGGCGCCTGGCACAGATCGTGGTGGTTTGCCCGCTGGCCGCGTCGTGAGGTAGCTGCGTCGTGGCTCGATGCTCTCGTGTTCGAGACGGGCTGCACCCGCACCTTCACGACCGTGTTCGAGCCGCTCTCCCCATCTCGATCCGACAGCGACGTCGACCGAGAGAGGACTCAGCGAGAGGCGAACATCGAGACCCGACGCCGTAAGGGATTCATCGTGAGGCGCGCCGATGAGAAGGCGGTCGCCGAAGTCGAGTCGCGAGAGTCGGAACTGGCGTCCGGCTACGTCGAGTGCCTCTACACGGGTCTGCTAACGGTCACCGCACCGACGCTCGAGTTCCTCGACCAGCACGCAGCCGACCTTGAACAGGTCGCCGCGAACGCCGGCATCGAACTGCAACCGCTGTGGGGACGGCAAGCCGATGGATGGGTCTCGTCACTCCCGCTCGGTCGCTCTCTCGCCCGCCGGGTCGGGGATCGATGATGTTGGGTCGGCGCACCAGGCAGCGCGAGTCGGGTGGGCGAGACCCGGAGCCGGTGATGGAGGGCATCGACTCGATCACCGGCTCTGGTGGTGGACTTCGGCTGCCCCGCCACCGCGGCACTACCGCGCACGTCGCATCCATCT
>JAUHYJ010000429.1 GCA_030425785.1 Acidimicrobiia bacterium
CGCTGGTCGAGATGGTCGTCAGCGAGAACCCCTCGACGGCGGAGATCGACCCGCTGCGCGGCAAGAGCTCGCAGGAGCTGGCGCACCTCGCCGTGCGCTACGAGGCCGACGGCTCGCGCTTCCAGGGCGCGCACTCGGGCACCTCGTTCCGCGAGGACCCGAACCCGATGATCCTGCGGGACTACGACCACTGCATCTCGTGCTACCGCTGCGTGCGCGTGTGCGACGAGCAGGAGGGGGACTACGCGATCAGCGTGGCGAACCGGGGCTTCTCCACCCAGATCATCACCGAGTTCGACGAGCGCAACGTCGAGCTCCACCTCTGCGACATCAAGGGCCCGGTCCGCGACGTCATGCACCGCGCCGGGCTGTGGCAGCGCCTCGACGGGCGCATCCACGCCACCGCGTACCAGGCGGTCGAGGCGATCGAACAGCATCGCCTCCCCGACACACCCCGCGCGCTCGGCATCGACGAGCGTGAACCCCATCCGGAGCCGAGTCATGCATGAGCGCTCGGCTCGCCGTCTCGTTCCCGTCCCCGTCAGGAGTTCATGATGACCGACACCACCAGCACCAGCACCAACACCAGCACCGACACCACCGATCGCTCGAGCCGCGAAGCGACCACGATCCACGCATCAGAGCTGCGTCAGCTTCGTCACGAGGACCCGCACACCCGCATCCTCGACGTCCGCTCGACGTCCGAGTTCGAGTCGGTACACATCCCCGGCTCGTTCAACGTGCCGCTCGACCAGCTCGCGGAACACGTCGACCAGGTCGCCCGGCTCGATCACCCCGTCGTGCTCGTGTGCTTGTCCGGCAACCGTGCCGCCAACGCCCAGGCCAAGCTCAACGCCGCGGGCAAGACCAACCTCCGTGTCCTCGAAGGTGGCATCGGCGCCTGGCAGACGAGCGGCGGCGACGTCGTGCGGGGCGACGAGAAGTGGGCGATGGATCGCCAGGTCCGCGGCGTCGCCGGCTCGATGATCCTGGCGTCGATCCTCGCCAGCATCAAGTTCCCGAAGGCCCGCTTCGTGGCCGGCGGCGTCGGGTTCGGCCTGCTGTTCTCGGCCGTCTCGAACACCTGCGCGATGGCCGCCCTGCTCGCGAAGCTGCCCTACAACCGCGGCCCCGAGTGCGTCCTCGACGAGGTCCTCAGCCAGATGGACTGATCCGTCCATCCGACTCATCCACCCATCAGACGTCCGATCCCATCAGGCGTCCACCCAACCGACATCCACCCCATCCGACATCCACCCCTTGACCGCATATTGTCCGTACTTATAGAGTCCACCCTGAACGAAAGGAGTGGGGGCTCATGTTGTTCAACCAGTACTACCTGGAGTGCCTCTCGCACGCGTCCTACCTGATCGGTGACGAAGGCACCGGCCGCGCCGTCGTGATCGATCCACAACGCGACGTGTCCGACTACCTGCGCGACGCCGAGGCCGCCGGCATGACGATCGAACTCGTCATCGAGACGCACTTCCACGCCGACTTCCTGTCCGGCCACCTCGAACTCGCTCGGCGACGTCACCCTCGAGTTCCGTCACACGCCCGGGCACACGCCCGAGTCGATGAGCATCGTCGTGTACGAGCACGCCGACGACGAGGTGCCCGTCGGGGTCGCCACCGGCGACACGATGTTCATCGGCGACGTCGGTCGCCCCGATCTCCTCGCATCGATCGGGTTCACCCGCGAGGAACTCGCCGACAAGCTCTACGACAGCCTGCACGACAAGCTGATGACACTGCCGGACGCCACCGCGGTGTGGCCGGCCCACGGGGCCGGATCGGCGTGCGGCAAGAACCTGTCGACCGAGCTGACCTCCACCATCGGTGAACAGAAGCAGTCGAACTATGCCCTGCGTGCCCCCGACAAGCAGACGTTCATGGAGCTCGTCACCGAGGGTCAGCCCCCGGCGCCCGGCTACTTCGTCTACGACGCGATCCTCAACCGCAAGGACCGCGAACTGCTCGACGAGGACGCGATGCCGCCGGCGATGACCTACGAGGACATGCTCGCGGCGCTCGACGCCGGGGCGATGCTGATCGACGGACGCCTCCCGGAGGAGTTCGCGCAGGGACACCTCCGCCAGGCGATCAACGTCGGTCTCGAGGGCCGCTACGCCGAGTTCGCCGGATCGGTGATCCCGTCCGACGTCGACATCGTGCTCGTGATGGAGCCGGGCATGGAGCTCGAGGGCAAGAACCGGCTCGCCCGGATCGGCTTCGACCGGGTGATCGGCTACCTCGAGGAGCCCTACAAGGTGATGTTCCAGCACCGCGACGACGTCGAGGTCGCTTCCCGTCTGACGGCCAAGGCGTTCGCCGAGCGCAGCGCCGAGGTGCCCGACATCCAGCTGGTCGACGTCCGCAACCCCGGCGAGGTCGCCGGCGGCAAGATCGGTGACGCGATCGAGATCCCGGTCGGGCAGCTCCCGGATCGGGTCGGCGAGCTCGATGTCACCAAGCCCACCGTCGTCTACTGCGCCGGCGGCTACCGATCATCGGTGGCGGCGAGCCTGCTCCGTCAGCGGGGCTTCGTCGACGTCAGCGACATCCTGGGTGGCTACGGCGCCTGGACCGAGACGGTCCAGAGCGCCTGACACTTCGACACATCGACACGACGACCCGAGGGGGGCCGACATGGCGACTGCCAAGCACAACATCGTGATCATCGGAGGAGGGACCGCCGGCATCTCCGTGGCGGCCCGCCTCGTCAAGAAGGGCTACGACGACGTCGCCGTCATCGAACCCTCCGACAAGCACTACTACCAGCCGTTGTGGACACTGGTCGGCGGCGGCCAGGCGAAGGCGTCGACGACCGAGCGCCCCGAGCAGTCGGTGATGCCGAAGGGCGCGACGTGGATCAAGAAGGCCGCCGAGTCGTTCGACCCCGACAACAACTCGGTGACCTGCAGCGACGGCTCGACCTACGAGTACGACGCCCTCGTGGTGTGTCCCGGCATCCAGTGCGACTGGGGCAAGGTCGAAGGCGCCGAGGAGACCCTCGGCAAGGACGGCATGTCGTCGAACTATCGCTTCGACCTCGCCCCGAAGATGTGGGACATGATCCGCGCCACCCGATCGGGCACGGCGGTGTTCACGATGCCGTCCGGCCCGATCAAGTGCGCCGGCGCTCCCCAGAAGATCGCCTATCTCGCCTGCGACCACTGGCGTCGCGAGGGCGTGCTGGGCGACATCGACGTCCACCTCGTCGTCCCGACCCCGCGGATCTTCGGCATCCCGGCGATCGCCGACAGCCTCGACGAGGTGATCGCCGACTACGGCATCAACCTCCACACCCAGTCCGAGGTCGTGGCGATCGACCCGACGTCGAAGAAGTTCGCGATCCGGGACCTCTCGTCGTCCGACCAGGGGCAGCCGTCGGCCAGCGCACCGTGCGAGGCGCTCCCGTCGTCGGCGGTCGCCACGAACGCCGACACGGTCATGTCCTACGACGTGATGCACTTCGTGCCGCCACAGTCGGCGCCCGACTGGATCAAGGCGAGCCCGCTGTCGACCGGTGAGGGGCCCGGCTACGTCTCGGTCGACAAGCACACGATGCAGCACACGAGGTACCCGAACGTGTTCGCGCTCGGCGACGCCGGTTCGACCCCGAACTCCAAGACGGGCGCTGCGATCCGCAAGCAGGCGCCGGTCGTCGTCGAGAACGTCGATGCCTATTTGAAGAACGAGTCGCTCGGCGGCGAGTATCACGGCTATGCCTCGTGCCCACTCGTCGTCTCGAACAAGGCGATGTTGCTCGCCGAGTTCGACTACGACATGAACCTGGCGCCGTCGTTCCCGTCATGGCTGCTCGACCCGACCAAGCCGCACCGCCCGTACTGGCAACTCAAGAAGTACGGTCTGCCGTTCCTGTACTGGAACCTGATGCTGAAGGGCCTGGCCTGACGCTCACCATCCTCAGGGGGGATGCATGACACGACTCGGATTCGCGC
>JAUHYJ010000430.1 GCA_030425785.1 Acidimicrobiia bacterium
TTCACGCTGCGGCTCTACTACCTGTTCGACGGCAACCTCCCGTTCCCGATCCTGTTGCTGGCGGCAGGGCTGCTCACCGGCGTCCTCGGCATCGTCATCGGGTTGCCCGCGTTGCGGCTGAGCGGGCTGTACCTGGCGCTCGTGACGCTGATGGCCGCCGGTGCGATCACCCTGCTGCTGATCTCGGTGAAGTTCCCGAACGGTGGCGGCGGGTTCTGGGGGTTCGACACCCGCAGCGCCTCGGGGTTCAACGCCGTGCCCCGCCCCGGTATCGCCGAGAGTGACGACGCCTACTACCGGTACATCGTCATCGTCGCCGCGCTGACGTACCTGCTGGCCGCCTGGCACATCAAGGGCAAGCCGGGCCGGGCGTGGGCGTCGATCCGCCAATCCGAGGTGACCGCGCTGTCGGCCGGCATCAACACCACCTTCTACAAGCTGTGGGCGTTCGCGCTGTCGGCGGCGATCGCCGGCGTCGCTGGTGGCGTCATCGTCGCCGCCAACGGCGTCACCACCAACCAGTTCCCGGTCGAGCAGTCCATCATCCTGCTCGCCGTCGTGCTGCTCGGCGGCGCCTACAACCTCTGGGGTGCCGTCGTCGCCGCCTTCTTCCTCCGGGTGTTCCCCCAGATCCTCGACAAGGAGCTCGGACTTCCGGTCGAGCTGCTGACGATCCTGTTCGGCATCGGCGTGCTGTTCACGCTGATGATGCAGCCGAAGGGCGTCGTCGAGGACCTCCACAACCTCGGACGGCTCGTCGGCCGCAAGACCGGGCTCGTCAAACCGCCCGATGCGACGAAGGGGGTGGCGACATGATCGTCATCGACGCGCTCACGGTCCGGTTCGGCGGCGTCGTCCCGATCGACGACATGCACCTGCGGATGGATGTCGGCGTCAACGGCCTCATCGGCCCGAACGGGGCCGGCAAGACCACGTTCTTCAACGTGATGTCGGGCTTCGTGAAGCCGGCCGAGGGCACGGTGACCGCCTTCGGCGACGATCTGTTGGCGCTGCAGCACTTCCGGCGCGTGCGCTGGGGCCTGCGGCGGACGTTCCAGACCGAGCAGGCCGTCGCCGAACTGACCGTGTTCGAGAACGTGCTGACCGTCCTCGAACACTCCGGGTTCGCGGCGTCGGGACGTCGGGCCGCGGTCATCGACGCCGTCGAGTTCGTCGGGCTCGGCCCGCTCCTGAACCGCTCCGTCGGCAGCCTCGGTGCCGCCGAACGGCGACTCGTCGAAGTCGCCCGCGCCGTCGTCGGTTCGCCCCGACTCGTGCTGCTCGACGAGCCGGCCGCGGGCCTCCCCGATGAGGAGACCGCCGCGCTGGGCGAGGTGATCAAGCAGATCCCGGACCGCACCGGCGCGCTCACGGTGCTCGTCGACCACGACATGGAGCTGGTGGGTGCCACCTGCTCTCACGTCGCCGTGCTCGACTTCGGGCACATCATCGCCCACGGTCCGACCCGCGAGGTGCTCGACGATCCGAACGTGATGGCCGCCTATCTCGGCACCGAAGAGGTCGAGGTCGAGGCATGAGCGACACCCTCCAGATCCGCGATCTCGACGTCCCGCGCGGCGGGCGTCCGGTCCTGCACGGCGTGTCGATCGACATCCCGGCCGGCGAGATCACCACCCTGCTCGGTCCGAACGGGGCCGGCAAGAGCACCCTCGTGCTCACGATCGGCGGAGCGCTCCCGTCGACGGCCGGTTCGATCGACCTCGGCGGGGTCGAGCTGCGCGGCGCCAAGCCCGAGAAGGTCCGCGGCAACGGCATCGCCGTCGTGCCCGAGGGCCGCCGGCTGCTGCCCAACCTCACGGTCGAGGACAACCTCAAGGTCGCCACCTACAACCTGTCGGCCGCCGACGCCAAGGCCGGCATCGCGTCGGCCCTCGAGCTGTTCCCCGAGCTCGAGAAGCGGTGGGAGCTGACCGCGCGGTCGTTGTCCGGCGGCGAACAGCAGATGGTCGTGCTCGCCCAGGCGTTGGCGTCGAAGCCGAAGGTGGTCGTCGTCGACGAGCTGTCGCTCGGCCTCGCACCGGTCGTGGTCAAGCGCCTCATGCCGGTGATGGAACAGGTCGCCTCGCAGGGTGTCGGTGTGCTGCTCATCGAGCAGTTCGCTCACGTCGCGTTGGCGCTCGCCAACAAGGCGTACGTGATCGAGGGCGGCCGCATCCAGTACTCCGGTACCGCCGCCGAACTGCGCGACAACCCCGACATCGTCAAGGCCGCCTACCTCCTCGGCGCCGACGTCGACTGAGCCCGTGCGCGAGCTGTCCGGCAAGGTCGCCGTCGTCACCGGTGCCGCGTCCGGTATCGGCCGCGCCATGGCCGACCGGTTCGTCGCCGACGGCATGCGGGTCGTGCTGTCCGACATCGAGGAGCCCGCGCTCGCGGCCGCGACCGACGAACTGCGCGACGCCGGCGCTGACGTGCTGCCGGTGGTGACCGACACGTCGCTGCGCGAGAGCGTCGACGAGCTCGCCCGCCGCACCCTCGATCACTTCGGCGCCGTCCACGTCGTGTGCAACAACGCCGGCGTCGGCAGTCGGGGCCTCGAGCTGGTCGACGTGCCCGAACAGGACTTCGCCTGGGTGCTGGGGGTCAACCTCTGGGGCGTCATGCACGGGATCTGGGCGTTCGTGCCCCATCTGATCGAGCAGGGCGAGGGACACGTCGTCAACACGGCGTCGATCTCCGGGTTCTCGCACCGGCCGCGGATGGGCCCCTACAACGCGTCGAAGGCCGCCGTCGTCGCGCTGAGCGAGACGCTCCGGTTCGAGCTCTAGGGCAGTGGCGTCGGGGTGACGGTGGTGTGCCCGGGCTGGGTGCGCACCAACATCAGCCAGGCCGTCCGGAACCTCCCCGAGCACTTCCACTACGAGCTGACGCCCGAACAGGCGGCCGACATGGCCGAGTACAAGGCGCACCGCAAGCAGGTCGTCACGGGCGGCGCGATCGAGCCGTCGCAGCTCGCCGAACAGGTCAGGGACGCGGTCGTCGACGACCGGTTCTACGTGTTCACCGACGACGAATCGATCGCCGACGCCCGAGCACGGTTCGACCGCATCACGTCGGGCCAGAACCCCCAGAACCCCGGCCTCGGGTAACGGGTGGTGCCTGGCACTACCCGTTCCGGACGACGACGAAGCTCTCGTCCTGGAACCAGAGCCCGCCGTGCTTGACCACGACGTCGTTGGTGATCTGCATGTAGTCGCTCGTCGTCATCGCCTCCGACGTGCGGACGTCGTCGACCTGGGCCACGTAGACGGCCGCGTTCCACGCCGCCATCGACGTCGACATGCTGAGCCGGTTGCTGACCTCGCTCGGCATCGCGTGCAGGTGATAGGTGAACAGTGCCTCACCGTCGTCGTGGTGCTCGTAGTGGTACTCACCGTCGGTGTTCAACTGGCGGTCGAGCTCGGCCATCAGGAGCGCACGCGGCGTCGCGAACGGCTCGTCCGACGGCCACATGCGCCGGATGATCTCCATGCCCGGGTCGTGGCCGGTCGACTGGATCACCACCAGCCTGCCCTTCGGGTTCAGCGCCTGCGCACACGGGGCGAGCACGGTGCGCACCTTGCCCTCGGCCGGACCGTCCGACATCGCGAGCACCGAATTGGAGAAATAGGAGGTGATCCTCGGCTCCTCGCCGGAATTCAGCGCGTTGTTGATGAATTCGAAATTGAAGGCGTGGATCAGCGCATCCCGCACACGCCAGTCGTCGAAGGGCGCGCGGCGGGTGTTCATCACCATCCCCTCGATGCCCGATGGCCGCTGATGCGGGATCTCGGAGAGCCGGACCTCGCCCGATTGCACGGCCGGGAAATTGTAGGCCGTCTTCCATTTCGTCAGGTTGCCCTCGCGATTGGACGAGATCTCGCCGGCGCGGAAGGCCTCGAAGGCAACATCGCCGTCGCCAAACCATTCGTAGCGGATCTCACCGATATTGTGCTGGCCACG
>JAUHYJ010000431.1 GCA_030425785.1 Acidimicrobiia bacterium
CGACGAGGTCGGCGCCGAGACGCCCGACGAGATGGACGAGTACACCCGCCACGCCGCCGTCGTCGCCGGCCGCCACGGCGGCCGCATCGCCGGCTGGTTCGCGGTCGAGGGCACGATCCTCGGCGACGGTCGCCGGTGGGATCAGGTGCGGTTCAACCACTTCCCGAGCCGTGAGGCGTTCATGGCCGTGGTGTTCGATCCGGATCGTCTCGCCGCCCAGCGCGACCACCGTGAGGTCGCGATCGCCGACACCTACACGTTGGTGACCCGGCCGACCGTCAACCGGCTCGCCGAGTCGGCCGGCTGACTCAGCGCCGCGGGGCGACGTCGCGAACGACGACCCAGCGGTGCTTGCCGATCATGCGATCGCGCTCGAACCCGGCCGCCTCGTACGTGGTCAGCGCGCCGTTGAACAGGAACCCGGCCGGGACGGCGCCCGCCGGCTCGGGGTAGCCCTCGACCCGCCCACCGCCCGCTTCGGCGATCAGGTCGAGCGCGCCCGCGAGCGCGGCGGCGAAGACACCCTTGCGGCGGTGACCCTTGCCGACGAAGCAACAGGCGATCCGCCAGTCGGGGAGGTCGACGACTCCCTTGTCGTACTCACGCTTCGACTTGATGCGCGGCAGCTCGGCCGGCGGGCCGAACTGGCACCATCCGACGCAGTCGTCGCCGTCGAACACGAGCGCCGCGTGCGTCGTGCCGGCTCGGACCCGGTCGAGCTTGCGTTCGCGGTTCGGTTCGGCCGCGTCGAGATGCGTGTCCTCCTCGGGATGGAACCCCACACACCAGCAGCCGCCGAAGACGCCGCCGTTCGCCTCGACGAGCGCGGCGAACGCATCCCACGTCGACATGTCGAGCGCCCTGACGGTGTAGGCCGACGTCGACGTCGGAGGGGTTCGGTCAGCGGTCACGCAGGCCCTTCCCGGCGAGGATGCGCGGCGCGATCTTGTCGACGCGCGCGGCGCGCGTCGACGACTGCTTCGCGCTCGACACATGGAGGTGGTACTCGCGCCGACGACCGGGCGTCAGCGCGTCGAACGCATCGCTCAGGTCGGGGTTTGCCGCCAGTCGCTCCTGGAACTCGGGGGAGAGCTCCGGCTCGGGGGCCGGCCCGACCTCGAGGCCGCGCTCCTCGACGTCGATCGCCGAGGCGATCAGGGCGCGCACGTCGTCGGCGGCGGCGTCGATCTCGGCGACCGAGGTGAACTCGAGCCGCTTCGCGGACCGGGTGTTCGGACCTTGCTCGCGCAGCAACCCGCGCGGGTCGTCGAGGAGCGCGCCCTTGGTGAACAGCACCGCCAGGACGTCCTTGAAGGCCTGGACGATCGCCACGTTGGCGCCGTCGTACGAATAGCACGGCTTGCCCCACTTGATCGCCTCGTCGAGACCGCCGCCGGTGAGGATCGGACGCAGCGCCGCCGTCTCGTCGCGCCACCGGTCGACGTCGGCGAGGTACGCGTCGACATCGTCGTACTGCTCCATGTGCCCGGATCGTAGACCCTGCCCGATCGGGGAGGCGGATGTCACCCGATCGAGTGAATCGAGCTGTCACCGGTTCAGGTGCGCCGCACGCGGGTACGCCCGCACTGATGACGGCCATGCCGTCGACAGTCCCCCACAACGAAGGAGTTCGCACCCATGCCCAGCACCGACGAACAGGTCACCAAGGACCTCATCGAGACCCTCGAGGACGGCCGCGAAGGCTTCACCAAGGGCGCCGACAAGCTCGCCGAGACCGACCGCCCCGAGTTCGCCGCCACGTTCCGCGAGCTGGCGGCCCAGCGCGGCCGCTTCACCACGGAATTGCGCGATCTCGCCGCCAAGTACGGCGACAAGATCGACGAGGACGGCTCGATGCTCGGTGCCCTGCACCGTGGCTGGATGACGATCAAGGACGCCATCGCGGGCGACGACCCCGAGGGTGTGCTCGATGCCGCCGAACAGGGCGAGGACCACGCCAAGCAGGAGTACGCCGACGCCCTGAAGTCGGACATCTCGCCGCACCTGCGCACCGTCGTCGAGCGCCAGGCTCGTGAGATCCAGACCTCGCACGACACCGTGAAGGCGATGCGCAACAGCGTCAGCTGATCCCCACCGGTCGCCCCCACCGGCACACACACGACCGACGGGTTCGCCCGTCGGTCGTGTCGCGTCCGGGTTCGGGTCGGGCTCGGCCGGGTACACGCCGTGCATGAACACCGACCCGAAGATCCCCAGCAGCGACGACGCCGACCCCGAGGTGCAGAGCACGCCGGCCGGCCTCACCCAGGAACTCGAGGACGAGATCGACGAGACCGAAGCCGACGTCGCCCCCGACGCCGACTGACGACTACTCCCGCAGCCCGGGAGCGCCGTCGGCACCGACCAGGACGACGGTCGTCACGTCGTCGCCCAACGGCTCGCCTGCCAGGTCCGCGCTCCAGGGGTCGAAGTCGCCGACGCCGAGCAGACCGGCGAGCGCGAGCGTCCAGCCGCTCTCGCAACAGACCGGCAGCACCATGGTCTCGTCGACGGTGATGGTCGCCGAGTCGACCTCGTCGACGACCACACCCTCCCCCATCAACTGCTCGGCGACGTCCAGCGTGTGCTCCCAGCCCGCACCGGCGTCGAGCACGGTGACGACGCGTGGCGTCTGGTCGAAGCCCTCGCCGATCGACGGGTCGTCGGCCAGGTCGTTACCGATCACGACGAGCACGTCGACGTCGCGGTGATCGATGTCGGACGAGTCGATCGGCAGCGACGCCGGCATGGGCTCCATCACCGGGACCGGGACGGCGCCGGCCACCAGATCGGCGAGCGCCTCGGACCCGGGCCGCACGTACACGACCGACCGATCGATCGTGCCGACCGCCGGGTCGGCGTTCACCGGCTCGAGGACGTCGAAGCCCGCCCGCCTCGCGGCAAGCGACACGAACCCGGCGACGCCGCCCACGGTCGACGCGTTCGCGAACAGCAGCCGGCCGCCACCGGCGAGGGTGGGATCGACGAGCTCGTCCTGGACCGGCTGCGACGGCGCCGTCGTCGGGATGCGGACCGTCGTCGTCGGCATGACGTTCTCGGTCAGGATCGCGCCCGGGACCACCCCGAGATACGACTGCGGATCGAACGTGCAGCACGTCGGCTCACCCTGCGCGTCCCAGGTGCCGAGTGACGGCGTCAGCAACACGACACCCGCGCCGAACGGCACGACGGGAGCGTCACGCAGGAACGACTCGCCGTCGACGAGACCCGGCGACGGGCCGACCGACCACGTACCGGCCGCCCAGTCGTAGCTCATCAGCGCCGAATGCGTCCGGCTCAGCAGGACGACCCAGTGGTCGACGACGGCGGGCGCACGGGTGCTCCGGTCGACGACGACCGGTGGCGCGGCGACCTCGACGATGCTGCCGTCGGCGGCGACGGACATCGCCCGCGGCGCAGTGGGATCCGTGCAACGGTGTCCGACGAGCAGGAACGCCCCGTCGGGCACGCCGGCGAGCACGGTCGCCTGGAAGTCGTCGTCGAGTGTGGCCACCAGACGCGACCCGTCCTCGGCATCGGTGCGGGCGAACTGTCCGCTCCCACAGCCGACGCGACCCGCGTTCGCGAGCGTGGCGACGAAGCGACCGGACGCGGCGACCCCGACCACCTCGCCCCGCAGGTCGACGTTGGTCGCCCCACTGCGCGACGTCGGCGAACTCCACTGATCGTTCGCTGCGTCGTAGAAGCGGATCGTCTGGTCGGCGACGTACGCGAGCCTCCCGTCGTCGAGCCGGTGGAGCTGGGTGACCTCGTTGCCCGCGCGCCGTTCGACCGGCGGTGTCGCTGCGCGCCAACGGAACGTCTCGACATCGAACCTGGCGGCCTCGACCGGGTCGACACCGGTCACCACGAGGACGTCGGAGCCGGTCCATGCGACCGCGGCCGGACCCCCCGTGGACGGCGTCAGCGGCGCATCGGGGAGAGTTCGCCACGTCGAG
>JAUHYJ010000432.1 GCA_030425785.1 Acidimicrobiia bacterium
TGTCGCGCGTGCTCAACAACCTGACGCGAACCTTCGCCGAACGGGCGCCACACCGGCTCGATCAACTCGTTGACGTTCGCGCCGCCCTCCCGGTGTCGGACGCGGAGCGACAGATGGTGGCCGCACTCGCCGAGTCCCGGGCGCGATGGGACGTCGCGGCGAACCTGCGCGAACAGGTCGATCCGGACGACGCTGCCGTCGTCCAGCTCCGGGCACGGCTCAACTGACGTCGGCGCGGATCCGCCGAGCGAGTCCGGCGACGTCGACGTCGCGGTCGGTGTCGACCACGACGACACGGCCCAGGCCGTACGGGCCGAGCGTTGCGAGGCGACGGAAGTTCGCCAGACCTTCGGCACGCGTCCACCGGCTGTCGCCGTGTGCCGGGTGACGGTTCCGCTTCATGAAGCGGTCGATCGCGACCTCGGGGTCGCAGCGGCAGTACACCTCGACGACGCGGTGGTCGGCCAGCCAGTCGATCGGCGTACCGACGAACACGACGGTCGTTCAGGCGAGCTCGTGGACCGCGGCGAGGAGTTGGTCGACGTCGTCGGTCGTGAGGTAGGCGGCGATGCCGGCGCGGACGGCGCCTTCGATGCCGAGTGTCGCCATGCACTCGACCGCGTAGTAGTGGCCGTCCCAGACGGCGACCCGTTGGGCCGCGAGGGCTCGGGCGACGTCGGCGGGGGAGTGGCCGGCGACGTTGAACGCGAGCGTGGGCGCTCGGTGATCGAGGTCGTGCGGGCCGTACACGGTGACGCGATCGTCGGCGAGCAACCCGTCGAGCAGGCGCGCGAAGACGCCTCGTTCGTGCTCGACAACGGCGTCCATCCCGGTGTCGAGCAGGAACCGGGCGGCGGCGTCGATGCCGGCCAACGCTTCGTACGACGCGGTGCCGAGCATCAGCCGGCCCGGCCCGTGATCGTCGGCGGGACGCACCTTGTAGGCGTGCAGCCGGTCGAGGAGCCCCGGTTCGATCCACGTGACGCCGGCGTGCGGGCCGTACCACTTGTACGAACTGGTCGAATAGACGTCGCAACCGATCGCCGCGAGATCGACGGGTGCGTGCGGCGTCAGATGGACCCCGTCGACGACGACACGAGCGCCTGTGTCGTGGGCGGCGGCGGTGATCGTCGTGACGTCGGGCATCGTGCCGATGGCGTTGCTCGCGCCGGTCACCGCCACCCAGCGGGTGCGGTCGGTGAGCAGCGAGGCGACGGCGTCGACGGCGAGTCGCCCGGTCGCCGGGTCGAACGGCGCCATCCGCACGACGGCGCCGGTGTCGGCCGCCACGTGGAGCCACGGTGAGATGTTCGAGTCGTGGTCGAGCGCGGTGCACACGATCTCGTCGCCTGGCTGCAGGTCGTGGCCGATCGCGCGCGTGATCGAGAACACGTTGGCGGTGGTCGACGGCCCGAACATGAAGCCGTTCGGGTCGGCGTGCAGCAGCTCGCCCATCGTCGCCTGCGTGCGGGCGAACAGCGCGTCGCAGGCCTCGGCGGCAGCGAAGTTGCCGTGGCTGTTGGCGTTGTGCCCGCTGCGTTGCCAGGCCGCCGTCGCCTCGATCGCGGTGTCGACGACCTGGGTGCCTGCGGGGCCGTCGAAGCGGGCCCAGCCCTGGTACTCGCCTTCGGCGATGCCGGGGAATCGTGCGCGTACGTCCACCACCGGAACAGCCTGCCACGAGCGTGGCGTCGGGACGCCGATCGTCGGTCGGACCTGTCACACTCGGGGGGATGCGGTTGGCTCCCGAGATTCGCTTCGCGCGCGCCACGAACTCGTCGATCGCCTACATGGTCTACGGCCTCGAACCCGGTGAGGGGCCGACCATCTGCGCGGTCCCCCCGATGGCCGCGAACGTCGAGCTCGCCTGGAACTCGCCGGTCATCCGGCGCATGTTCGAACGGTTCGCCACGTTCAGTCGCCAGGTCGCGTTCGACAAGCGGGGCACCGGGATGTCCGACCGCAGCCTCGACATCCCCGGGCTCGACGAGCGGGTCGACGAGCTGACGGCCGTGATGGACGACGCCGGCGTCGACCACGCCTTCGTCCACGGCCTGTCCGAGGGCGGACCGATGGCGATCATGTTCGCCGCGACCTACCCCGAGCGCGTCGACGGTCTGATCCTCGAGGGGACGGGGGCCAGCCTCGCCACCGACGCCGACCGGGCCGCCCGTAGCGACCCGGGCTACGAGCCGAGCGAGCTGCGGCAACGCTTCATCTCGACGTGGGGTACGCCCGACTCGATGACGCTCGAGGTCTTCGCCCCGTCGCTGCTCGATGACGAGGAGTTCGCTGCGTGGTGGCCGGGGTACGAACGCCAGGCCGCCAACCGCGACGCGCTGGCGACCCTGTTCGACCTGAACATCGAGATGGACGCCCGCGACGCCCTCCCGCACGTGCGATGCCCCGTGCTGATCCTGCACCGCACCGACGACCTCGCGGTGCCCGTCGAGCGGGCACGCGAGACGCACCGGTTGCTGGCGGAGGCGGGGGCCGACGTGCGCATGGTCGAGCTGCCCGGGCGCGACCACTTCACGTTCGCCCGCGACATCGACCTGATCGCCGACGAGATCGAGCGGTTCACCACCGGTCGGGTCACCGAACGGTCGCCGATCCCACGTCACCGGGTCGAGGTCCGGACCCTCGGCGAGTTCGAGGTGGTGGTCGATGGCGAGCCGGTGCCGACGAGCGAGTGGGGCTCGAAGCGGGCGCGCACCCTGCTCAAGCGACTGATCGCGGCACGTGGTTGGCCGGTGACCCGCGACGAGCTGATCGAGGTGCTGTGGCCCGACGAGTGGTCGGATCGTCTCAACTCGCGGCTGTCGGTGCAGCTGTCGGCGGTGCGGCGGGTGCTGCACGGCGCCGTGATCGCCGACCGATCGTCGGTCCGGCTCGATCTCGGGGCGGTCGACGTCGACCTCGAACGGTGGTGGAAGCTCGACGACGACGCGGCGATCGTGGCCGGGTACACCGGCGAACTGCTGCCCGACGACGTGTACGACGACTGGTCTGCCCCGACTCGGGACGAGGCGCGAGCGCGCTTCGTGCAGGCGGCCCACCGGCTCGCCGAATCGGCGGTCGAGGTCGGCGACGGCGAGACCGCCGAACTGACGCTCCGTCGCCTCCTCGCGGTCGACGCGTACGACGAGTCGGCACATCGCACCCTCGTCGCCTGGTTGCACCGGGCCGGGCGGTTGGGCGAGGCGCGCGCCGCCCATGACGCCTACGTCGCCGCCATGGCCGACGTCGGCGCCGACGCCGACGACTACGACGTCGTGGTCGGGTGATCACGGGTCGCCGGGAACTCGATCGGCCCGGCGAACGTCCAACCCACATGCAACGTCGCGCCACCATCGCTGCACTCGCCCTCGTCCTCGCCGCCTGCGGCGGTTCCGAGGACGGTGACGGCTCGGCCGCGGCGACCCTTCCCGGCGTGACCGGGGCGCCATCGACCACGGCGCCGCCCGCCACGACCCCAGCGACCACGACGCCCGACACGGTCGAGGACTGGCCGGCGACGCCGCCGCCGGTCGTGTTCGAGCCGGACGGTGGCCCGGTCGCGCGCGAGCCGTTCACGGTGTGCTGGAGCGAGCCCGAACCGGACGACCCGAACGAGGAGTACGAGTCGTACTGCGCCGACGGCGTGCCCGAGGAGAACCCACCGGTGGTCGAACCGGTCGACGGGCGGGTGTGGTTCGAGTTCCCGGTCGCCGGCTGGGAGTTCAGCGCCAGCTACCTCGATTCCGGCGAGGTGGTGACCGTCGAGCGGCTGACCGAGACCACGTGGGAGCTCGTCGTCCCCGACGACGCGCCCGGCGGACCCATCACCGTGTCCGGGTTCGGCCCGCAGGGCGACGTCCACGTCGCCGTGTCGCTGCCGGGCCCCGTCCCCCCGTCCGACGTGTCGGCGAACGAGTGCGTGGAAGCGATCGATGCGCTTCGGAGC
>JAUHYJ010000433.1 GCA_030425785.1 Acidimicrobiia bacterium
GACGACCGTGATGGTGCCCAGCCCGGTGTCCGGCGCGGCGGTGTCCTCGATGAGCAGGCAGCGGGCGTCGGCGTCGTAGACCGCCGGCAGATCGGTGAGATCGGCCAGCGCCGAGGCGGCGACGTCGGGCAGCACGCGCGTCGCCAGGGCGCGCTGCCCACGGGCGTAGAGGGTGCGGAGGATGGCGGCGATGGTCGCGTCGAGCCCTTCGGCACCGTCGACGGCATCGGCGACATGGCGGTCGAAGCGCTCGCAGGTCAGCTCGAAGAGCTCGACGAGCAGCTGGTCGCGGCTCGCGAAGTAGTAGTACGCCAGGGAGCGGTCGACTCCTGCTCGTGAGGCGACGGCATCGAAGGTGAGCGCGTCGATGCCGTCCTCGACCAGCACCGCAGCGGTGTGCTCCAGCAGATCGCGGCGGCGGTCCTCGGGCCTCATCCGGCGGCGAGCCCCGGTCATCGCGGCACGGCCCCGGCGCGACCGGTGCCACCCGAGCGTTGGCCCGCGCCACGTCGTCGGGCCACATCCAGCTCGACCTCGGTCGTCGTTCGAAGGTGTCGCGATCCGGGGCGAGCGCGTCGGCGACGTCGGTGCCCCGGCTCGAGACGGCGCCGCTCGAGCGAGAAGCGGTGCTCATCGAGTCCGGCGTCGGGGACGAGGACGACATCCTCGCCCCCGTAGAACCTCTCGGGGAACGGTCGCGGCGTGTCGGGGGCAGCCTCGGACGCGTGGGTGGACATGCGATGTTCACGCTAGCGTGAACGTCAGCGGTCGGCATGCGCATCCAGACGTGCACCACGGCCACCTAGGACCGGCCGGCGGGCGACGACCGCTCACGGTTGACGTTATTCACGTTCATGTTAATGTGAAGGAAGTCACGTGTCGGGTGTGGGATCCGGCCGACGACGGCGCGGAGCGCTGCCGACTCCCCCGATCGTGCTGCGGCGGCCTCAGCGGTCCGCAGGCGGGCCTGTAGGGGTTCGCGAGCGGCCTTCCACTCCGACATCGACAGTTCACCCCGGCCGACCATCTCGGCAAGCTCGTCGAGCGATGCGCGGATGCCGTCGGCGTCGATCGACACCGAGTCGCCGGTGACGAACCAGCCGTCGTCGGTCATCGACTCGGCGGTCTTCTCGGGCAGGTTGAGGTAGCCGTCGAACAGCGTCTCACCTCGCACCTGGAGCCCGCCGATGGTCACCCCGTCGTGCACGACCTCGTTCCCGTCGTCGTCGCGGAGGCGGGTCTCGACGCCGGCGATCGGCAGACCGACCCAGCCGGGGCGGCGCTCGCCGTCATGGCGGGTCGACAGGGTGATCAGCGTCTCGGTCATCCCGTACCGCTCGACCGGCACGTGGCCGGTCAGCTCGCGCAGCCGCTCGAACACCGGGACCGGCAGGGCCGCGCTGCCCGACACCAGTAGCCGGGCACCGGCCAGCGCACGTGCGTCGTCGGGCGAGTCGACGAGGCGTGACCACACCGTCGGCACCCCGAAGTACATCGTTCCCCCAGCGGCCGCGTAGCGGTCGGGGAACGGTCGACCGGTGTGGGTGAGCTGCGACCCAGCTCGCAGCGCCCCGAGCACGCCGAGGATCAGCCCGTGCACGTGGAACAGCGGCAGCCCGTGGACGAGGTGGTCGTCGGGCGTCCACCCCCAGGCGTCGGCCAGCCCGTCGAGCCCGGCCGCGATCGCCCGGCGCGGGATGACCGCCCCCTTCGGCAGGCCGGTGGTGCCCGACGTGTACATGATCAGCGCGGGCAGCGCGTCGTCGAGCTCCGGCGCAGCACCGGTCTCGGGTCCCCCGGCGGGGATCGGCACACGCGGCAGCGCGATGTCGGGCCAGTCGGGGTCGCCGATCACCAGCGATGCCCCCGAATCGTTCAGCAGGTGCTCGCGCTCGACCGGGCCGGCGTCGGCCGGCACCGGCACGACCGGCACGCCGGCCCGGAGGCCGGCCACGACGGCGATCACGGTGTCGAGCGTGGCGGTGCCGTGGACGGCGATCGCCGGCGCACCGGCGATCTCGGTGCCGAGCGCATCGGCGCGAGCGGCGAGCCGGCTCCAGGTGGCCGTCCCGCCATCGACGGTCACCGTCGAGTCGCCGTGGACACCGTCGAGTGCTGGCAGCAGTCCCATCCCCGCATCGTCGCAGCTCTCGCCGCTGCGGGCGCAACGCGAGTAGACCAGGAGCCATGGCCCCGCTCCCCCGTCGACCGCTCGGCTCATCAGGACGCGAGGTGTCGGTGATGTCACTCGGGTCGTGGCGGACGTTCGAACGCATCCCGCGCGAGGACGGAGTGGCGGTCATGCGGGCCGCCCGCGAGGCCGGCATCGACTTCCTCGACGACGCCCGCTACGACGACGAGGACGGCACCGCGCCGATCCCGACGGGCTACTCCGAGGTCGTGTGGGGCGAGCTGTTCCGGGCCGCCGGCTGGGCACGCGACGAGGTGACGGTCGCCAACAAGCTCTGGTGGCAGCACTGGCCCGACGAGGACGCTGCGGCCGAGCTCGATGGTTCGCTCGGCCGGATGGGCCTCGAGCACGTCGACCTGATCTACGCGATCAGGCCGCCCGAGCAGCTCGACATGCCGTCCCTCGTCGAGCAGGTCGCCGGCCTGATCGACAGCGGGCGTGCCCGCCATTGGGGCACCGGCATGTGGTCCGCCGAACAGCACCACGATGCCCTCGACGTGTGCGACCGAATCGGCGCGCCGCCGCCGGTCGCCGCGCAGATGGCGACGAGCCTCGTCGACCACGAGGGCCCCTCCGACCCTGCCATGCAGCGGGCCCTCGAACGCGGCTCGATCGGCCTCGTGGCGAGCTACGTGCTCGCGGGCGGCACCTTGACCGGCAAGTACCTGCGGGGCGAGACCGGTCGGGCTGCGGGCGATGACGACCCACCGAAGCTGGCCGCCGGCAAGCGGCTCGGCGAACGCGTGGTGGCGTTGGCGGACGACTGGGGCGTGCCGCCGAGCCACGTCGCGTTCGCGTATGCGTTCCAGCACCCCAACCTGGCGAGCATCGTGTTCGGCGCCAGCTCGGCCGACCAGCTGCGCGAGAACGTCGCCGCCTGGACCACGTACGACGCCCTGACGGACGGTCAGCGCGCCGCCGTCCGCGAACTGGAGGAAGCGTGAGCGAGACCGACACCACGATCGCCCAGCACGTCGTCGAGGCGCTGCGTCTCGCCGGGTGCGACACGCTGTACTGCCTGCCCGGCGTGCAGAACGACGATTTCTTCGACACCCTCCACGACGCCACCGACATCACGCCGGTCGTCACCCGCCACGAGCAGGGCGCGGCCTACATGGCGATGGGCGCGTCGCAGGCGACCGGACGACCGGCGGCGTGCAGTGTGGTCCCTGGCCCGGGCCTGTTGAACGCGTCAGGTGCCCTCACCAGCGCCTACTGGGGCAACGCCCGGGTGCTCGGCGTGATCGGCGAGGTACCGACGTTCGCCAAGGGCAAGGCCTTCGGCGTGCTCCACGAGCTGCCCGACCAGCACGCCATCGTGCAGCAGGTGACCAAACATGCGGCACTGCTGTCCGATGCCGAGACGGCCGTCGCCGACCTGCAAGGTTGTCTCGACGCCGTCATCGGCGGACGGCCCCGCCCGGTCTCGATCGAGGTACCCGTCAACCGTTGGCGCTCCGCCGCGCCGGGGACGCTGATCGCGCCCGAGCCATCGAACCCCTCGATCGACGGCGATGCGCTCGACCGGGCGGTCGCCGCGATCGCCGGTGCCGAACGGCCGCTGATCGTCGTCGGTGGCGGCGCCCAGGACGCCGGCGACGAGGTCCAGCAGCTCGCCGAGCTGCTGCAGGCGCCCGTGACGACGCGCCGGATGGGGCACGGGGTCGTCCCGACCGCGCACCCGCTGTTCGCACACCTCGCCATGGGACATCGGCTGTGGGCCCACGCCGACGTCGTGATCGCCATCGG
>JAUHYJ010000434.1 GCA_030425785.1 Acidimicrobiia bacterium
CATCAGCCGGTGCCACCGCGTCAGCGCGTCGCCCACGATCGTCGTGTACGCGTGCCCGAGGTGGGGTTCGGCGTTCACGTAGTAGATCGGGGTGGTCACGTAGAACCGGGTCACCCGCCCGACGCTACCGTGGCGCGACCGCTCTGATCTGCGACGACACGCCCCGTGGGTGGTGGAGCGAGCGGCGGACGGCCGTAGCTTCGGGCGGACCATGTGCGAGTCAGCGAGTGAGTTCGAACGTGCGTCGGCGGTCACGCCGCGAGGCGACGGTGTGTACGACGCGGCGATCGCGCCCGGATGGGACATCGCCGGCAACGCGAACGGTGGCTACCTGATGGCGGTCGCGGCGCGGGCCATGGGGGACGCGGTCGGGCGGCCGCCGCTGAGCCTGACCGCACACTTCCTGTCGCCGGGCAAGGTCGGCCCGATCGAGATCGACACCGAGGTCGTGCGAGCGGGCCGCCGGATGGCCGTGGTGCGAGCGACGGTGCGCTCCGAGTCAGGTCCGGTGATGTCGCTGCTCGGCACGTTCGCCGACCAGCCCGATGGTGCATCGTCCGGACCGAACCTCGTCGACGGGGCGCCACCCGACCTGCCGTCGATCGACGAGTGCGTCAGCGCCGGCCCGCCGGCCGCGGCGGGCCCCTCCGGTTTCGGCGATCGGATGTTCAGCTCGTACCACCCCGACGACGTCGGCTTCCGCACCGGCGAGCCGAGCGGGACGGCGTTGATGCGCGGGTGGTGCCGGTTCGCCGACGATGCCCCGATCGATGCGTACGGGTTGTTGGTCGTGGTCGACGCCTTCGCACCGGTGTGCTTCAACCGGCCCGAGTTCCCGGTGTCGTGGGCGCCGACGCTCGAGCTGACGGTGCACATCCGCGAGCGGCCGGCACCCGGGCCGTTGCGGGTGGCGTTCTCCAGTCGCTTCATCCAGGACGGCATGTTCGAAGAGGACGGCGAGGTGTGGGACAGCCGGGGCGTCCTGGTCGCCCAGTCGCGCCAGCTCGCGCTGATCCCCAAGCCGATGCCGGCCTGATCAGAGCGCCCTGGTCACGCCGCGCAGGAGCCGGCCGCCGCGCCGGGCGCCGATCTTGAGCCCGGCGACGAACGTGCCGGTGGCGACCGCCGCCGCACCGACCCCGCCGAGCGTGCGGCGCACGACGCGCTTGGTGCGCTGACTGAAGATGACCACCGGCCAGCCGTGCAGGCGGGCGTGGCGTTCGAGCTTCGAGTCCGGGTTGACGGCGACCGGGTGGCCGACGGCGCTGAGCATCGGGAGGTCGCTCGCCGAGTCGGAGTACGCGTAGCACTGCGCCAGGTCGAAGCCCTCGAACCGGGCGAGTGCGCGGATCGCGTCGACCTTGCCCTCCCCGTAGCAGAAGGGTCCGTCGAGCTCGCCGGTGTAGATGCCGTCGACGACCTTGCCGCGCGTGCCGATGCCGTGGGTCATCCCCAGTGAGATCGCCAGCGGCTCGACGATCTCGTGCGGCGCCGCCGACACGATGTAGGTGTTGCGGCCGGCGTGGCGATGGATGTCGACGAGCCGTCGGGCCTCGGGACGGATCTTGCCGAGGAGCGTCGGCAGGACGTGCTCGTTGAGGGCCGCGAGGTCGTCCTGCCGGTGGCCCTCGATGAAGCCGAGGATCCGGTCGCGCGCGTCGTCCGCGGCGCCCGTGTCGTGGTCGCCGATCAGCTTGAACGTGACGGCGGTGATCGCATCCCGCACGAGCTCACGGGTCGGCATGAGCTGCAGCGATCGAGCGGCCGTCGCCAGCGCAAAGGCCGACGAACCGGAGATCAGGGTGCGGTCGAGGTCGAAGAACGCTGCGCTCGGGCCCGTCGACGCCACCGACAGGTACTCGCTCATACGGATCGATCGTACCCGTCGGTGGGCGCGGACAACCGTCGTCGTCGCGCGACCCGGGCGCGCTCAGCCGTCGAGTGCGATCGCGAGCGCGTAGACGCGCCTCTTGGGCTCGCCGAGTTCGGCGGCCACGGCAGCGATCGCCTCCTTCTTGCTGGATCCGGCGGCGATGGCGTCACGCAGCGCACAGCGGATCGTGTCGTCGTCGGCCGGGCCGACGTCGACCGGACGACCGCCGAGGACGATCACGTACTCGCCGCGCGGTTCGCCGACGTCGATCGAGCCGAGCGTGCCGCGCACGACCTCTTCGTGGAGCTTCGTGAGCTCGCGACACACGGCGACCGGGCGGTCCTCGCCGCACGCGTCGACGAGCTCGGCGAGCGTGCGGACGATCCGGTGCGGCGCCTCGTACACCACGACGGTGCGGTGTTCGTCGGCGATCTCGGTGAGGCGTGCCGTTCGGTCCCGTCCCGAGCGAGGGAGGAAGCCCTCGAACACGAAGCGGCCGGTCGGCAGCCCGCTCACGACCAGCGCGGTCGTGACGGCGTCGGCGCCCGGCACGGCGGCCACGGTGTGACCGGCGTCGATCGCAGCCCGCACCAGGCGTTCGCCCGGGTCGGACACGCCGGGAGTACCGGCGTCGGTGACGACGGCGACATCGTGGCCGTCACCGAGGACCTCGAGCACGTCCGCGATGCGGTGGTACTCGGTGTGCTCGTTCGCGACCGCCATCCGGACGCCGCTCACACCGGCGTGGTGGAGCAGTTTGCCGGTCCGGCGAGTGTCCTCGCAGCAGATCAGGTCGACCGACGCGAGCACCTCGACCGCTCGCGGGGTGAGGTCGCCGAGGTTGCCGATCGGGGTGGCCACGAGCCAGAGCGTTCCGCCGCTCGGGTCAGCCATCGGCGCGACTCATGTGTCGTCGCTCCGGACCTCGATCACGTCGCCGACCCGGAGGCCCCAGCGGGCGAAGGCGCCGGCCTCGGCCTCGACGACGGTCGAGGCCCGCCAGACGGGCACGCCGATGCGCCGCTGGTGCATCGACATCGTCTTGACGACGCAGCCCTCGTCGTCGAGGAACGCGACATCGATGGGGAAGCGCATGCCGATCGTGTGCACCCACCGGCAGGGCCGCAGGACCAGTGCCCCCTCGAGGTGATCGCGGCCGAGCAGCCCGTTGCGGCGTGCGCTGCGTGAGTCGGCCAGCTCGGCCGAAGCGAGCACGCGGGCGTCGTCGGTGACCAACCAGGGCACGAAGGCAGTGTGCCACGCGAGCGCCACCGTTCCACGAGGAGGCGGGTTCCCCGTGGCGGTGGCGCCGGCTGGACGGTCGTCGATCAGGCGCCGAAGGCCTGCTCGTACCAGCCGACCCGCTCGGGCGTCGCGGGCCCGCTCAGCTCGCAGTAGGCGACGGTGTCGTCGTAGGCGCTGATGACGAACTGCTCGCCGACGACGAAATCGACCGAGCCGGTCAGCGCCTCGAGGCCGTCGGGAGCGAGCACCGTGACGACGGGCGCCTCGCCGCCGACGTACCACCGGTCGACCGCGAGCGTGACGAGTCCTCCGTCGATCGACGTGACGGTGCCCAGGAACGCCGTCTCGGACATGCCGGCCACGGTCGCGTCGGGACGGATGCAGCTCGCCATCATGTCGGGCGTGCCGGCGGTCAGCTCGAGGACCGCACCCTCGGCGGGGGTGTCGTCCGGCGACTCGTCGACCGGGAGCCCGTCGGATGGGGGTTCCTCGACGGCGATGTCCGGTGCGACGTCACGCTCGAACGCGCCGCCGAAGGCGGCGGCTCCGAGCGCGACGACCGCAGCGGCGGCGACACCGGCGACGGCCATCGTCCAGCGGGTGCGGCGGCGTCCGCCGGTCGACGTGTCGTCGTCTCCCGAGGCGGGAGCGGTGGTGGGGGTGTCGAGGTCGGTGGTCATGATGGCCTCCAGGAGGTGCTGCGCCGAAGCGCTCCGGACGGGTTCGATGGAGGCCTCACCGGGGGCCGGGTCGGCGGCGGCGATGCGGTCACGGAGTTCGTCGTCGTTCATCGCTGCTCCTCTCCGGCGTCGGTGATG
>JAUHYJ010000435.1 GCA_030425785.1 Acidimicrobiia bacterium
CTCCATCTGCTCGAACTCGCGGGTGCGGAAGATCCAGTTCTGCGGCGTGATCTCGTTGCGGAAGCTCTTGCCGACCTGGGCGATGCCGAACGGCGGCTTCTTGCGGGTGGTCTGGAGCACCTGCCCGAAGTTCGTGAACATGCCCTGCGCCGTCTCGGGCCGCAGGTACGCGTCGGCGCCGGAGCCCTCGACCGGGCCGGCCTGGGTCTTGAACATCAGGTTGAAGGCACGAGCCTCGGTGAAGGTGCCGGTCTGGCCGCACGACGGGCACGTGTTCGGGTCGTCGAGCTTGTCCTCGCGGAACCGGTTCTTGCAGTTCGTGCAATCGACGAGCGGATCGGTGAAGTTGGCGAGGTGCCCCGAGGCCTGCCACACCTGGGGCGGGCCGAGGATGGCGGCGTCGATGAGCACCACGTCGTCGCGCTGTTGGACCATCGCCCGCACCCACGCGTCCTTCACGTTGCGCAGCATCAGCGAACCGAGCGGACCGTAGTCGTACGTGCTGCGGAAGCCGCCGTAGATCTCGGCCGACGGGTAGACGAACCCGCGCCGCTTGCAGAGGTTGACGATCTGGTCGAGCTCGGTGGCCGGCATAGGGCGACCAGACTACGGGTGTTCCTCGATGCTGCGAACCGGGGATTCGCAGCGTCTCCGGGCGGCGTGCCGCTCGCGCCGGATCGCGGGTGATACTGGACCGATGGGTACGACCGTCACCGATCGCACCGGGCTCGAACTGACGAGCCGGTTCCGCGATGCGCTCCCCGAGCTCGTCGTCGACTGGACCGCGTCCGGCTCGCCCGATCCGAACCTGCTCGCCCTCAACGACGAGCTCGCGACCGAGCTCGGGCTCGACCCGGCCGCGCTCGCGAGCGACGCCGGCCTGGCCGTCTTCGCCGGCAACGCGGTACCGACCGGGGCGCATCCGGTCGCCATGGTCTACGCCGGCCACCAGTTCGGCTCGTACGCGCCCCGGCTCGGTGACGGGCGCGCGCTCCTGCTCGGTGAGCTGACGACCCCGTCCGGCGAGCTCGTCGACCTGCACCTCAAGGGATCGGGCCGCACTCCGATGGCACGGGGCGGCGACGGCAAGGCGTCGCTCGGGCCGATGCTGCGCGAGTACGTCATCGCCGAGGCGATGCATGCCCTCGGCGTGCCGACGACGCGGTCGCTCGCAGTCCTCACCACCGGCGAGCAGGTGCTGCGCGACGGCGACGGGACCGGCGCGGTCCTCGTGCGGACCGCCGCCAGTCATCTCCGGGTGGGCACGTTCGAATACGCCGCCCGTCTGCCCGACCCGACCGTGCTGCGCCGCTTGTTCGACCACGCGATCGAACGCCACCACCCCACCGCGGTCGGGGCGGCGCACCCCGAGCTCGCGTTCCTCGAGTCGGTCGTCGACGCACAGGCGTCGCTGGTGGCGCAGTGGATGCTGCTCGGCTTCATCCACGGGGTGATGAACACCGACAACATGACGATCTCGGGCGAGACGATCGACTACGGACCGTGCGCCTTCATGGACGGCTTCGACCCGAACGCCGTGTTCAGCTCGATCGACCACGGCGGCCGCTACCGCTACGGCCAGCAGCCGCCGATCGCCCAGTGGAACCTCACACGGCTCGCCGAGACGCTGCTGCCGTTGCACACCGACGTCGACGCCGCGGTCGAGGCATCGCAGGACCTGCTCGGGTCGTTCCCCGATCGCTACGGCAACGCATGGGAGGCGGGGCTGCGGCGCAAGCTCGGCCTCGTCGACGAGCGCGAGGGCGACGCCGAGCTGTTCAGCGAGCTGTTCGACGCGTTGGCGACGATGCAGGCCGACCTCACCGGCGCGTTCCGGTCGCTGAGCGCGCGGCTCGACGACGCCGACACCACGAGCACCTCCCCGATCGCCACGGCGCTCGATCGGTGGGTGGGACGGTGGCGGGAACGCGTGGCCGTCGAGGGCCGTCCCGTCGACACGGTGCGCGCCGAGCTCGACGCGGTCAACCCGATCTACGTGCCGCGGAACCACCTCGTCGAAGAGGCGCTCGCGGCGGCCGTCGACGGCGACCTCGCACCCTTCCGGCGCCTCGTCGAGGTCACGACGCACCCGTTCACACCCCAGCGCGACGCACAGCGTTACGCCGAACCCGCGCCCGACGGGTTCACCGACGGCTACCGCACCTTCTGCGGCACGTGACCGACGACATCTGGGACGGCTTCACGAACGCCGTCGTCACCATCGACCTGCCGTCGGGTCGGCATCGCATCGAGCCACGACCCGACGGCGCGACCGGCGACTTCCCGTTCGACGCCGCCGTCCACATCGTCACGCCGTACAACCCCGACGGTGTCGAGACGACCGCCGAGGCGAACCAACGGTCGCTCGACCGATTCCTCGCGATCGTCGACCAGCTGACGGCGCACCCGACGGTCGGCAGCGCGCCGGACGGATCGATGGCCGAGCCCGGCCGTGCGATCGAAGGACTCGCCCTCCCCGACGCGATCGAACTCGGTCGCCGGTTCGGGCAACGCGCGATCTACCGGTGGAGCGCCGACGCGCTCTCGGTGATCGGCGTCGACGAAGACACCCGCCACGACGCCGGGTGGCGCCTCGTCCCCCTCGATTGAACGAAGCCTCGGCTGAACGAACGCTCGACGGAACGAATCCGACGGCCGCGGCGCGCCGACGGTGCGCGAACATCGCCACCATGTCATCGCTCGCCGAGATCGCACCGCAGTTCGTCGAGATCGCCCATCGCATCGTCTGGGCGAACGTCGCGACGGTCGACCCGCAGGGCAGGCCCCGCTCGCGTGTCCTCCATCCGATCTGGGAGTTCGACGGCGAGTCGTTGACCGGCTGGATCGCGACCGGGCCGACGCCGCCGAAGATCGCCCACCTCGAACACTCACCGTTCGTGTCGGTGGGCTACTGGGACTCCACCCACGACGTGGCGACCGCCGAGTGCGGTGCCACGTGGCACCACGACGACGAGACGTGCACCTGGCTGTGGGAGCGGTTCGCGAACGCGCCGGCGCCGGTCGGCTACGACCCTGCGATCATCCCGGTCTGGAGCGATCCGACCCAGCCCGAGTTCGCGGCGCTCCGCCTCGATCCGTGGCGGCTCCGCGTGATGCCCGGGACGGTCTTGCTCACCGGCCAGGGCGAGGCCCTCACCTGGAGCGGCGGCGCCTGACGGCCGGCCTGATGCGTGCCAACGAGAAAATCGGATCGGTGGATGTCGACCCATCGCGTAGTCTCGTGCACGGACTACTACGCACCATGAGGGGGTCTGGTGGCGTCGGAACAGATCGCGCGTGCCGTCGACGAGCGCCGAGCGGGGCGATTCTCGAGCGCCCTGGAGATCCTCGCGCGTGTCGAGCCAGACGCGGCGGCAGCAGTCGAACGAGCCCGGGTCGAATTCGAACTCGGCTGGTTTGACCGCGCGGCGACGACCCTCGATCACCACGCCGACGAGCTCCTTGGATGGGACACCGCCGTCCATGCGTGGGCGCGGATCCGGTCCGGCCGATCGCACCCTCGCACGCTCGGTACGGACAACCTGGACCACTGGCTCACCCTGGTGCGCCAGACGTACGACCTGCGCCGCCCGCGCTCGATGTCAGCACAGAGTGCGCGCCTCGAGCTCGAGGACCCGGTGGATGCTGGCCCGGAGGTTACGGTGGCGCAGTGCCGGCTCGCCGGTGCCGTCCTGTCGAGGTCGACGGATCACAGCCAGAGATCGGGAGCGCTCGACGTCATCTCGCACCATGTGCATCGGGCCCCGTCGCAGCGACAAGTCGACTGGCCGAAGGACGGATTCGACCGCCTGATCAGCCAGGTACCCGCATGGGCGGACGTGCGCTACCTCTATGCGAACGCCTTGATGGAGATGGGGCAGCCTGACCGCGCCGACGACGTGCTCGGGTCGCTCCTGGCCG
>JAUHYJ010000436.1 GCA_030425785.1 Acidimicrobiia bacterium
CTCGTGTGCTCACAGCGCACCCCTTCCGGTCAGGACGACACCGACCGTGCGGAGGCAGATGCGGATGTCGTGCAGCAGCGACCAATTGTCGACGTAGTAGAGATCGAGGCGTCGGTACTCGGCGAAGGTCGTGCCACTCCGGCCCGACACCTGCCACATGCCCGTCAGACCCGGCAGGACCCGGAGGCGCTCACGGAGCTCGGCGTCCCACTCGGAGACCTCGGAGGCCAGCGCCGGCCGTGGCCCGACCATGCTCATCTCGCCACGCAGCACCGACAGCAGCTGCGGGAGCTCGTCGATCGACGTCTTGCGCAGGAAGCTGCCGACCCGGGTGACGCGCGGGTCGTCGGCCATCTTGAAGAGCGGTCCGTCCGACTCGTTGAGCTCGGCGAGCTCGTGCTTGCGCTGATCGGCGTCAACGACCATCGTGCGGAACTTGGTCATGGTGAAGCCCTGGCCGTAGCGGCCGACGCGCTCCTGGCGGAAGAACACGGGCCCGCCGGTGTCGAGCTTGATGGCGATCGCCGCCGCGGCCCACAGCGGGGCCGACACGACGAGGATCGCCGATGCGACGATCACGTCGAACACCCGCTTGCTCGCCGCCCGCCAGCCGCCGCGGATGACCGGCTCGATGTACATCAGGGTGCGCCCGTCGACCGACTGCGGCCGGAAGCGGTGCACGTCGATGTCGTTGAGGCCGGACGAGACCGCCACGTGGAAGCCACAGTCGGTGGCGCGTCGGGTGATGCGGTTCACGTCGTCGGGGTGGAGCGACCCGGGCGACAACACGAGCCCGGTGGCGTTCGTCTCGGCCATCACGTCGTCGAGGTCGCCGACGTCACCCAGGACCCGCACGCCGGCGCGCTGGCCGATCTCGTCGGGCCCGATGAGGCCGACGACGCGGTACCCGAGCTGCGGGTTGCGCTGGTACATGTGCAGGAGGCGGATGGCCTCGGCGTCGGTGCCGACGATCAGGATCCGGCGCTGCATGGCGCCGAGCTCACGCTGGCGACGGAACCACGACCGGGCGAGTCGGCGCTCGAACTGCACCGACGTCGCGACGCAGATGGCGACCAGGAGCACCCACAGCCGCGACAGGTCCTTCATCTGCAGGGCGAAGGCCAGGAAGACCATCCAGCCCACGCCGACCCCCACCGACCGGAAGATGTTCCGGGCCTCGGCGGAGGCACGCTCGTTCGCCCGGGCCAGATACAGCTTGGTCAGCGCGGCGCCGGCAGCGAAGCCGGGCACGGCGCCGATCGCGAGCAGCACGTGCCGTCGCATCACGAAGTCCGGCGCAGCGTCGAAGCTGTTGCGCACGGCGAACGCCAATGCGAGGCCGACGAGCAGCGCCGCCGAGTCCGCCGCCATGAGCGCCTGTTTCGCACGCGTCGGCGACACGGCCCGGGGTGTGTGGATGACCCCCGTCCGCTCCGTTCGCCGAGGGAGCTGCGCGACACGCGACTCGTCTAGGTCAATTTCCTGTGAAGTGTCCCGGTCGACGTGGATCGCCGTGGAACGTCCGCCTGTTCCAGCCTTCAATGGATTGTCTCCGCCATGTGTGTTGTTGGTCGCATACGGTTCTAACAGGCATTCCACTGTTCGCGCCATTGATTTTCGACACATCGGGGGAACCGGGCCGCGAATCTCACGCTGTGTGTTGTCGTGCCCACGCTGCCTGCCGATTCGGTCAATCGGTTAACACGTCCGTAACGTCGGGGGCTCCGTCGTCCCGGGTCGGGTCGGTGCGGGTGACGAGCGCTACGGTGGCCCCGTGGACCACGACCGCACCCGGCACGAACCGGACCAGAACGAGCCGGGCCGGCCCGAGTCGGACCGGCCGCTGCGGGTCGACCTGGTCATCGAGCAGACCCTCGGACACGTCACGCACACCCGGAACCTCGCGGCGATCCTGCCGACGCTCGACGGATGCATCCCGCGTCTGCTGCCCGTCCCCTTCGACGCGCCGCGGCTCGCGATCCCGGGCGGCGACAACTGGACGCTCCGATCGGGCCTCGCCGCGCGACGCCTCGTGCGCGACGCCTGGCGACAGCAGCGTCCCGACGCGATGTTCGTCCACACCCAGGTGCCGGCGACGTTGATGGGACGGTTGATCCGGTCCGTGCCGACCGTGGTCTCGCTCGATGCCACGCCCCGGCAGTACGACTCGCTCGGCGAGCACTACGGACACGCGACCCAACCGGCGCCGGTCGAGTGGCTCAAGGCGCGCATCCACGGCAAGGCGCTGCGCGACGCTGCGCACGTCGTGACCTGGTCGCGATGGACCAAGCAGGCCGTCGCCGACGAGTTCGGCGTCGACCCCGCCACGATCGCGGCGATCGCGCCCGGCGTCGACATCGATCGCTGGCGCGGCGAGGACCCGATCGTCGACGACGGGGTCGTACGCATCCTCTTCGTGGGCGGAGATCTCCGACGCAAGGGCGGTGACGTCCTCATCGAGGCGTTCCGGTCGCTGCGGGCCGACACATCGCTGCCCGAGGTCGAGCTCCACCTCGCGACCACCGCCACCGACGTTCCCGAGACCGATGGCCTGACCGTCCATCGCGGCCTGCAGCCGAACTCTCCCGAGCTCATCCGGCTCTACCGCCATGCCAGCGTGTTCTGCCTCCCGACGCTCGGCGACTGCCTGCCGATGGTGTTGGCGGAGGCGGCGGCGGTCGGGCTGCCGCTGGTGTCCACCGACGTCGGCGCGATCTCGGAGATCGTGGTCGACGACGAGACCGGCGTCCTGGTGCGGCCCGGTGACGCGGCCGACGTCGAACGTGCGCTTCGCTCGCTGATCACCGACCCCGACCGCCGCCGAGCCCTCGGCGCAGGCGCGCACGCACTGGCCCGCGCCGAGCACGACGCGCGCACGAACGCTGCCCGGCTGCTCGACGTTCTCCGCTCGGTCGCGCACCCCGGCGCCGGCTGAGCGCCCGCTCCGCGGTGGGGCCGCTCAGAGCGGCGCGAGCCCGTCGGCGGGTCGATCGAGCTCGCCGGCCGGGTCGAGCACGGCGACGATCTCGTCGTACCGCTCGAGCCCGCCGTTCACCACGCGACGAACGGCAGGCCGCGCGTCGGCACCGTCGGGATACCGGACACCGAACCCCTCGTCGACCAGCGCGCCTGCCCACGTGCGGAGTGCGAACGCCAACGTGCGCCACGCGCCCGCGAGATCGCCGTCGGCGAGGCGGTCCCGGACGCGGGCTGCGGTCTCGGTGTCGACGACGCGCTCGGACGGCGCCCACGCGGCGAGCGACGTGATCCACGCCTCCAGCATCGTCTCGGCGGAGCGTCGACGTTCGTCGGGGAACGCTCCGAGCGCACCTACGAGGGTGTCGACGCGTCGGAGGAGCAGTTGCATCGCACCCCACACCTGCTCGGCCCGGACACGATCACGGGCCCACCATCGCGTCGGGATCCCGAATCGTCGCGCGAACGCCTCGAACTCACGGCGAGCACGACGGCGGAGACGACCGCGGCGGCGGCCGGATGCCGGGTTCTGGTGCGGGAAGTCGATCGGCGGCACGTCGAGACCGAGGAACGCACACAGCTCGGGCCACTGGTGGCCCGCGCCGATGTCCATGACGAGCAGGTCGCCGGGCCGATCGGCGAAGTGGTCGAGGACGTCCGCCCGGTGCTGCTCGAAGTACTCGCGGTAGCGATCCTCGTGTCCGGCCGCCGTCGGAACGCCGTAGATGAACGTGTGGCTCGCGATCTCGCGGGTGCCGAAGTGCGTCACGACGCTGGACAACCAGCGGTCGACGTCGCGGACCGTGAGCACGAACTTGGCGCCCGGGAAGTGCTCGTCGAGCATCCGGAAGAACGCCGGCCACGGCATGTCCTGGATGGCGTCGTAGTGGGCAGCGGCCTCGAGGACGTAGGCGTCGAGCGCGTCCCGAT
>JAUHYJ010000437.1 GCA_030425785.1 Acidimicrobiia bacterium
CACCACCCACACACACCCCACCACGACCGGAGGTCGGACATGCTCACACGACGAATCTTCATCAGGAACACCGCCGGCCTCATCGGCGGCATGACGCTCGGGTCGTCCGTGCTCGCGGCGTGCGGCGGCGACGATGATGACGACGCGGCGCCCGCCGACACCACATCGCCGCCCGGGACCACCGGGTCGACGACCGCCTCGACCACCGCCTCGACGACGGCGTCCACGATGCCGATGGCGGCCGGCGCGGTCGCAACCGTGTTCAACTGGCTGCCCGACATCGAGTGGTCGGCTTGGTACCTCGCCGAGGCGAACGGCTACTTCGCCGACAACGGCGTCGAATCCAGCCTCGTGCACGGCGGCCCGAACACCCCCGCCGTGTCCCAGGTACTGGCGGCCGGCGACGGCAACGTCGGGCTCTCCGCGAGCGAGCTCGACATCATCCGGGCGAACCAGGAGGGCAGCGACTTCGTGATCATCGGCGCCATGTACCAGCGCAACCCGCTGGGCCTCACGTGGCTCACCGAGAGCGGGTTCAGCAAGCCCGAGGACTTCCTGGGCAAGCGACTCGGCGGGCCACAGGGCGACCAGGTCCAGATGGACGCGATGTTCCGCGCCAACGGACTCGAGCCCGACTACGAGTTCATCCCGATGGGCTTCGACCCGCAGCCGCTGGCCGACGGTGAGATGGACGCGATCGCCTCGTACGTCACGAACCAGCCGCTCCAGCTCCGCCTGCAGGGCATCGACGCCACGGCGATGCCCTACTCCGACCTCGGGCTGCCGTCGTACGGCGACATCCTGTTCGCCTCGAAGGCGTGGCTCGAGGAGAACCCCGACCTGGCCATCGGCTACCTGTCGGCGCTGCTGCTCGGCGTCGCCGACAACCGGGCCGATCCGACGGCGTCGCTGCCGGTGCTGATGTCGGGCTACGGCGCCGACGCCGAGATCAACGAGGAGTACGCGGCGTTGGCGAACCCGGAGTACATCGCGTTGATGGACAGCGAGTTCACCGACGCCAACGGGCTGCTCTCGGTCGATCCCGTGAAGATGGACGAGGAGGTCCTGCCGGCGCTCGCGACCGCCGGTGAGACCGACCTGCCGACGGCAGCCGAGTTCGTCGACACGTCGTACCTCGAGGCGGCGCACGCGTCGATGGGATGACCGGCACCGACGACGCCTCCGCGGGCCGCGACGAGTCGGCCGGCTTCGAGCTCCACGGGGTCCGCAAGGAGTTCGTGCTCGACCGCCGTCCGCTCGTCGCGGTCGACCGCATCGATCACGTGGGGCGACGCGGCACGCTCACTGCGCTGGTCGGCCCGTCCGGGTGCGGCAAGTCGACCGTGCTGCGGATCCTGGCCGGGCTCGACGAGCCGACTGCGGGCGAGGTGCTCGTCCACGGACGCTCGCCCGGCGAGGCGCGCACCGGTCACGAGATCGGGGTGGCGTTCCAGGACGCCGCGCTGCTCCCCTGGCGTTCGGTGCGCGCCAACGTGCAGTTCGCACTCGACGTGACCGGGGCGGACGTCGCACCCACCGCGGTCGACGACCTGATCAAGCTCGTCGGGCTCGACGGATTCGAGCGCGCCAGACCGCGCCACCTCTCGGGTGGCATGCGCCAACGCGTGGCCATCGCCCGGTCGCTCGTCACCGAGCCGTCGGTGCTGCTGCTGGACGAGCCGTTCGGCGCCCTCGACGCGATGACGCGGACGCGCATGAACATGGAGCTGCAGCGGATCTGGATGGAACGGATCACGACGACGCTGCTCGTCACGCACTCGATCGACGAGGCAGTATTGTTGGCGGACGAGATCGTCGTCATGTCGCCACGGCCGTCGACGATCGTCGCCAAGATCACGGTCGACCTACCCCGACCGCGCACGACCGAGATGACCCGCAGCCCCGAGTTCCACGCCACCGCCGACGAGGTGGCAGCGATCCTGCTCGCCGGGGACGGCGAGTGACGGTGGCGTGACCGCCGGCGCCGACACCACGGGCACCGACGCCGACCCCGACGCCACACCAGACCCGCTGCGGCTGGCGGTCGGTGGCGCGATCCGGGCGGCGCGCCACCGATCGGGGATGTCGATGCGCGACTTCGCGAGTCGGTGCGGCGTCAGCCAGCCGTTCGTGAGCGCGGTCGAGCGCGGGTTGTCGACCCCCTCGATCGCCACGCTGTACGCCATGGCCGAGGTCCTCGGCGTCGAGCCGTCCGAGCTGCTCCCGACCCAGGTGTCCGACGACGTCGCCGTCATCCGGGCGAGCGAGGGCCGGATGGTGCCGTCGAGCGACCGGCCGGGGTCGGCCGTCGGTCGCGTGCTGCTGACCGACCCCGACCGGCACCTCGAGATCTACGAGTACGAGACCGGCCCCGATGACGATCTCGACGTGTGGTACGAGCATCCCGGCGACGTGATCCTTCACCTGATCGAGGGCGATCTGCGCGTCGAATTCTCGGGCCGCCCGAGCGTCGACCTGGGCGCCGGCGACTGCCTCGTGCACCCGGGCCCGGTGCCGCACCGGTGGACGGTGCTCGGCAACCAGTCAGTGCGGCTGTTTCTGGTCGTCACCCGCCCGCCGACCCACTGAGGCGACCCCGAAGGACACCGGCCGTGTCCTGCCGTCGCCGCATCGTCGCCGTCTGCGTCGCCGTCACAGCAGCGCGACGAGGACGAAGACCGGGTAGCCGGCGATGAGCACGGCCGCATCACGTCGGCCGATGCTGCCGCGGCGAGCCGCGAGCAGGATCGCGACGGCCATGAGGGCCAGCATGGCGAGGAGGGGTGCGTGCAGCAGCGTGCTGTCGTCGATCGTGATCGGAGCGACGAGCGCGCCGACGCCGAGGCTCATCGTCATGTTGTACGCGTACGAGCCCACGACGCCGGCGACGACGGCCTCGGTGATGCCGTGACGGCTCGCGGACCAGGCCAGCACCACGAGCTCGAACGCGGTCGCGAACCCGACCACCGTCAGCCCGAGACGGGTCTGGGTCGACTCGATGTCGGTGATCTGGCGGACGCCCTCGACGAGCACGATCGACCCGACCGTCAAGGCGAGCAAGCCTGCCAGCACCCATGCGAGGTCGGTGCCGACCCGTCCGTCGTCGTCGGGTTGCTCGTCCAGCTCGGCGACCTCGCCCAGTGCCGGCGGCTGGTGCTCGCCGGCCCAGATCGCTGCGATGAAGGCGATGTAGCACAGGACGAGCAGCGTCGCTTCGACGCGGCCGACGGCGCCGTCCCACATGAACACGGTGGCGAGGGCTCCCGCTGCGAGACCGCCGACCGCGTACCGCTGCACGCGGCGACCGAACGGGATCGCCACCATCCACGCGCCGACGCCCAACGCCACGGTGACGATCGCGGCGTTCGCGCCGACCACGTCGCCGAACGCCACGCCGTCCACCCCGCGGGCGGACGCGGTCACGACGGTGGCGAGCTCTTCGGGTTCGGCGCCGACACCGGGATCGAACCAGTCGGTCACGTAGATCGCGCCGTCCGCGCCCACCGCCACATCCGATGGCCGAAACAGAGTCTTTAACTCGTAATTCACACTGCGGCCACCACCCAGGAAATCAGATCCAGCAAATTCACCTTCAGCATTGGAAGTCAGAAAATCAGTTCGATTGAGTTCAAATCCAGCTCCGGACAACTTGGGCTGATAGCCGAACACAACATTGCGTCCCGCTTCACAACTGAGCAGTAATCCTTCAAATTCCTTACCCAGCGCCCCGTTCTCATAAAAGACCACACCAGTTGGTGACCCTCCACCATACACATCACCAGCCGGCATGGTTCCCGGATCTTCCTGTCGCCATTCTGCAATTTGGGTCGTTTGTCCCGGACGTCTATCCGCGCCCCAACTGCGCTGTCCATCAGCTGAAGCAAAACCCGCATTGCCGTACTC
>JAUHYJ010000438.1 GCA_030425785.1 Acidimicrobiia bacterium
CTCGCTCTGGATGTCGACGTCCGTGTTGCCGTCGCCGTTGTCGTCGGTGTTCCACGGCGCGATCGAGTTGAAGACGTCGGTGAAGAGCGTCGAGTCCGACTCGCTGTCGAGGTCGTAGAACACGGTGGTCGACTCGGGAACGTAGAGCATCCCGGCTGGGAGCAGGTCGGTGATGACGATGTCGGTCGCATCGGTCCCTGAGATGTTGACGGCGTCGATCGTGTACGTGACCACATCGCCGTCGACCAACGGCGCGGCCGCATCGCTCGTCTTCGACAGCGTCACCTCCGGTGGCTCGTCGAGCGTGAACACGGTCGGTGCGTCCTCGCCAGCGTCGTCGGCGACGCCGTTCCCGTTCGGGTCGGGGTCGGCACCGTCGGTCGACGTGTCCTGGAACTGGAAGGTCGGGTTGCCGTCGTTGAAGATCGCCGTGTCGACCACCGCCGTCGCCGAGTTCGAAGCCGTGAACGAACCGCCACCGAAGCCGGGGTAGAACGTCACCGGGAGATCGACCACCACCGATTGCCCGACCGGGATCGACCCGACGGTCGGGTCGAGCAGGCGGTCTGCACCGCCCCCGCCCGTGTATCCCGGGTCGAGGGCGAGCGGGTCGGTCGTGTTGGTGACGATCGTCGCCGGCCCGGCCGTGTACTGGAACGGCGCCGTCGGGTTCGCGACTGGGTTCCCGAACACCGGGCCGAGGTTGTCGACGATCAGCGGATCGTGCAGGACGGTGCCGCCGAGGTTCTCGAGGACGAACCGGTACGTGACGTCATAGGTGCCGTCGCCGTTGTACGTCGGCCCATCGACCACCTGCTTGGCGAGTCCTGGTTGTGTGCCGCAGTAGGTCAGGTCGCCGATGCCCAGGACCTGCAACTGGCCGCCCGGCCCGTCGATGTAGGTGATGTCGATCCGGGTGACGGGTCCATCGACGGTGAGTTCGACGTTGCCGATCGTCTCGTCGTTGTCGGCCGGCGCGATGCCGGTGAACTGGAGCGGATTGGTCCCGGTCTGGCTGACGGCCGAACCGAACGTGGTCGAGATCGAGCTGGTGATGTTCGTCGCGCCGTTGAAGGCGCTGAGCTGGACGATGTCGGTCCAGCCGTTCGTCGCGAAGTCGAGGTCGAGCAGCGGGAGGGACAGGTCGTAGATCGGCTCGCTGAACGTGAGTCGGAACCCCGTCTGCTGGTTGTTCGGCAGACCGTCGTGGGACAACTCGATGTTGCCCGATTCGTCGCCACGCGTCCCGGCCGAGATCGAGTAGGTCGAGTTCGCCGGCAGTCCGGTCGTCAGGCTCGGGGTGACGGTGACGCCACTCGCCGTGTACGACGCGGGCGTCGCCCCGTTGGACTGCGAACCCCAGTCGACGGTCGTGGGCACCCCGCAGACGGCACCACCCGGCAGCGCCTCCGCCGTCGGCATGCGCAGCGTGCTGTCGAGGGCGACCCCCGCGGACGCGACCATCAGGCCGGCCAGCAGCACCCGAACGGCTCCGCGACGGTCAGGAGCGAGGCGCACGGCGGGTCGGCGGCGACGAACGGGGATCATGGGCTCGGATGACGTCAGCGCCGGTTCCTCGGAGCGCGCCGCGACGACGTCGCGTCCAGGTGCATGCAGGGGGTACTCGTTGCGTCGACCATGTTGCTTCCGGCTCGGAGTCGGGACGAACTCCACGTGACCACGGGGAGCGTTCGGACAGGGGGTGTGCCCGCAGAGCGTGACAGTAGCCCATGGCCCATCGCTGCGACGAGATCACCGATTGATCAATTCGTGAGATCGCTCCCCGCGACCCTCCGGAACGTCACGCCGAGATGGTCGATGTCCGCGGCGAACCGCGGCGCTCGATCACCGCATCGACACCGCATCGACCGCGCATCGACCAGACGTCGAACGCGCGTCGACGACACGTCGCGACGATCGGCGCCGGCGGCAGACGACGAGTCGCCGCTGCTCGGGGCCATGGCAACCGCCCCGTCGCACACCGTCCTGCAACCCTCGACCTCGACTCGAGGGTGAGGGCCCTCGAGTCCCACCGAGCCTCAGACGTGGGGGATGCCGGTCAGTGCCAGGGCGCCGTCGAGGGTGAGGCGCACCTGGAGATGTGTCCGCCAGGCGGCCCGGGGTTCCGGATGATCGTCGCGCCGGTGACAGCCACGGCTCTCGGTTCGGGCCAGTGCCGAACTCGCCACCGCAGCCGCCACGGTCAACATGTTGGTGGCCTCCCAGGCCGCGCGGGACCCGGTCACCCCCACCGAGGCCGTCGCGGCGAGCGCCTCGAGCTGGCGCACGGCACCGGCCAGACCGTCGGGCGAGCGCAGGACCCCGACCTGGCTCGACATCACCGAGCGCAGCTCGACTCGCTGCGCCGGGTTCCGGAGCGCAGCGTCGACCGCCGCACCGGCATCGTCGGGCAGATCGACGGCCGACGGGAGCTCGGCGACCAGCGCCTCGCCGACCCGCATCCCGGCGACGACCCCCTCGGTCACACTGTTGGACGCCAGGCGGTTCGCCCCGTGGACGCCCGTGCACGCGACCTCGCCGATCGCGTACAGGCCGGGCAGCTCGGTCACACCGTCGAGGTCGGCGGGGACACCGCCGCAGACGTAGTGCGCGGCCGGCGCGACCGGGATCCGGTCGACGGCGGGGTCGATGCCCGCCGCCCGGCACGAGTCGGTGATCGACGGGAACCGTTCGTAGAACTCCGCTCCCAAGTGGGTGGCGTCGAGGAACACGTGGTCGCCGATGCCACCAGGCGCCTCGGCCATCCGCCTGCTGATCGCCGCGGCGACGACGTCGCGCGGGGCGAGATCCTCCAGCGGATGGACCCCCTCCATGACGCGTCGCCCGAGCCCGTCGTACAGGATCGCGCCCTCGCCGCGCACGGCCTCCGAGACGAGGGCCTGCTGGCCGCGCGCATCGGGCCCGATCCAGAGCACCGAGGGGTGGAACTGGACGAACTCGACGTCACGTGCCGGCAGCCCGGCACGAACGGCCAGCGCCAGCCCGTCCCCGGTGACCGCCGGCGGGTTCGACGTCGACGCGAACACCTGCCCGTAGCCGCCCGTGGCGAGGATGACCGCCCGTGCGCTGATGACACCGACCGAGGTGATCGTCCCGTGCTCGTCGAGACGGGCGACGCGCACGCCGGCGGCGCGTCGGCGCCCGACGGCGTCGTGTCCGAGCACCAGATCGAGCGCGAACGTGTGCTCGAGGATCTCGACACCGGCGCCGAGTGCCGCCGCGTCGAGGGTGCGCTGGACCTCCGCGCCGGACTGGTCGCCGCCGGCGTGCACGATCCGGCGGTGCGAGTGGCCGCCCTCCATCGTCAACGCCATGTCGCCCGACTCGTCGGGATCGAACATCGCGCCCAGCTCGATGAGTCGGCGGATCGCGTTCGGCGCCTCGCGAGCGAGGGTGCGAACCGCGTCCTCGTCGCACAGCCCGGCGCCGGCGGCCAGCGTGTCGCGCACGTGATCCTCGATCGAGTCGGTGGGGTCGAGCACGGCGGCGAGCCCGCCCTGCGCCCACGCCGTCGAGCCGGCCGCGAGCATGTCCTTGGTGACGACGAGCACACTGCGCTCGGGTCGCATCGTCAGCGCAGCCGCGAGCCCGGACGCCCCGGACCCGAGCACGACGACGTCGACGTCGCGTTCCCAGGTGGCCGCCGGCGCCGCCAGCTTGGACGGCAGCACGAAGCTCATCTCACTCGGCCGTCGGCGAGGGCGTGCCGATCGCGATCATGCGCTCGACGCTCGTGCGGGCCCGCGCGGCGACGTCGGCCGGCACGTCGACGACGTCGGTGCCGTCGCGCAGCGATCGCAGGAGCTTCGCCGGTGTGATCATCTTCATGTACTTGCACACCGCCGCCCGGTTGACGGGGGCGAACTCGACACCGGGCG
>JAUHYJ010000439.1 GCA_030425785.1 Acidimicrobiia bacterium
GCACCTGACGGGCGACGGCAAGGTAACCGTGAGCGGCGGTACGGTGACCGATAACGTGGCCGCGGCCGAAGGCGGCGGTCTGTGGAACTCGGGCGCTGGCACCATGGTGATCGACGGCGTGCTGATCCCCGGCTGAGCCCCACATCCCTCCCCCACCGTCGCTGGTCCGGCCCGTCCGCGGGTCGGGCCACCGACGCGTCCGGGCCCAGTGGTTGACGGCTCAGTGGTTGACGGCTCGGGGGTTGACGGCTCAGGGGTTGACGAGGCCGAGCCGGCGCAGCGGCGGATCGTTCTTCGGCGGCACCTTGCGGGGTGGCAGGGCGGCGAGCAACTCGGTCGTTGCGACGGTGACCAGTTCGACCGCGCGCTCGAATGCGACCTCGGTCGCCTCCGACGTCTTCTGGACGCCACTGACCTTGCGGACGTACTGGCGCGCGGCCGCCTCGATCTCCTCGGGCGTCACCGCCGGTTCGAGGCCCCGCAGCGTGGTGATGTTCCGGCACATGGCGCCCACCGTACGCCGTGCCGGCCGAACCCGCTGCTGCGGCCGGGTGTGGTTCGATGGATCGTGGTGGGGGACGAACACGAACCGATCGAGATCGAGCTGCAGGAGACGACCGAGCGGTCGCCACGCGACCAACGCGGCGTGGCATCAGGGTCCGGTCGGGCGTCCACGGGACGATCGGGGGATGCGGCCGGACGTGCCGTGGCCGCCGGCGCGGCGGGGGTAGTAGCACTCGTCCTCGGGGTCGTGATCGGTCGTGCATCGGGCGGCGACGACGGCGACCCGGCCGCGGCAACCGAGACGGCGACCTCGGTCCCGGCCGAATCGACCCTCGCCCTCGAGACCCTGCCGCCGCCCCCGAGGGTGACGACGACCACGGTCCGCCGCACGACGACCACGACACTCCTCGTCGAAGAGAGGACGATCGACCTCGGCGCACCCCTCGCCGGGCGGGCGATGGAGATCGTCGGCGCGACGGGCAACGCCGTCGTGCGCATCGACGTCGCCACCGGGGCCACGCGCCGGATCGCAGCGTCGATGACCCCCGACGGCCCACCGACGCTGATCGCGGGCGCCGACTGGGTCGTCCGGCCGTCATGGGACCCGTCGCGACCGACCGTCGTGATCAACGACGACGGCTCGACGGCAGAGCTCGAGTCGAGTAGCGGCTCAGAGGTCTTCGCGGCCCCCGACGGCGAGTCGATCTGGTCGGTCGAGGGCGGCGTGGGCATCGAGGGATTCCGTCTCGTCGAGCGACTGCCGTCGGGCGAACCCACGGGTGACACCGTCGTGTCGGCCGGCTACGTGTCCGGTCTCGACCCGCTCGGTGGCGTGATCGTGACGGCACCGGGCGGCGCCTATCGCATCGACGGCGAGACGACCGAACGGCTGACCAGCGGCCAGCTGTTGGCGACGAGCCGGTCGACGTTGTTCGTCGAGGAATGCGACGAGACGCTCACGTGCCAGCACGCCGTCGTCGACCGGACGACCGGAGCCCGTCGACCGCTCGACCTGACCGAGACGTTCGGCGACGGCGTCGGCATCAACGCGAGCGGATGGTGGGCGGGGAGTGACTCGATGGCACCGGCGGGCGATGCCGTCTTCGTCACCGAGTACCCCACCGGTCCGATCCAGAGCGCCCAGCGCTCGGGCATCCTCGACCTGACGACCGGTGACTTCGTCGAGATCCCGGACGCGGAGTTCTTCCAGAGCCCGATGCTGTGGAGCCCCGACGGCGAGCTCGTCATGTGGTTGGGGGCGAACGGCTTGTCGGTCTACGACCGGACCGACGGCACCACGACGGTCGTGGGCGGCGACGACCCGCTGCGGTTCACGGCCTTCACCGTGCGGGCACTCGACGCCGCGGGCTGACATCCACGATCAGCCGGCGGGGATCACGGCGAACACGCCGGAGGCGAGCACGCACTCGATCCCGTCGTCGTCGGTCACGACGCCGTCGAGGTGCACGATCCGCCTGCCCGCCCGCCGCACGGTCGCGACGGCCGTCAGTCGACCGCTCCGGATCGGCGCCAGGTACCGGGTGTGGATGTCGACGGTCGAGCACCAGTTGCCCTCGGGGAGCACACTCATGGTCGCACCGCCCATCGCCGTGTCGAGCAGGGCATAGGGCACGGCACCATGCACGGTGCCGTGCGGGTTGATGTGGCGCTCGTCGATGTCCAGCCAGGCTCGGCCGACCCCGTCACCGGACTCGATGTCGAATCCGAGCAGATCACGGAGGGCGAACTCGGGAGACGTGCGCGGCGAGTCGGTCACGGCGGCCGACCGTACCGGCCGGGGGCGACGGCGAGCGACCCGGTCGCAGCCCGTTCGGCGCGATCGCGCTCGGCAGGGTTCGATTCCGGCGGGGCGGGTACTGCCGTGCCCATGACGCACTTCGGTCTCAAACTCATGAGCGAGCTCCGCTCCGGATCGGAGCTGGTCGCGCAGGCGACCGCAGCCGAGGACCGGGGGTTCGAATTCGTGTCGATCTCCGATCACATCCACCCGTGGCTCCCCGAGCACGAACACTCACCCTTCGCCTGGAGCGTCCTCGGAGGTATCGCCGCGGCGACGTCGTCGATCGAGCTCATCACCGGCGTCACGTGCCCCACGTTCCGCTACCACCCGGTGATCGTGGCCCAGGCGGCCGCCACCGTCGCCGAGATGTCCGGGGGGAGGTTCACCCTCGGGCTCGGTGCCGGCGAGCGGCTCAACGAGCACGTCACCGGGATCGAGTTCCCGGCCGGCGACCTCCGCCACGCGATGTTGCGCGAGGCCATCGAGCTCATGCAGGAGCTCTGGTCGGGCGAGTTCGTCACCCGGCGCGGCGAGTACTTCGACGCCGACCACGTCAAGATCTACGAGCAGGCCGGCACCCCCGTCCCCATCGTCCTGGCGGTGAGCGGCGACCAGTCGCTCGACCTCGCCGCCGACACCGGATGTGAGGGGATCATGGCGATCGACCCGGACGCCGACCTCGTCGACGGCTGGACGCAACGAGGCGGCGCGCAGGCCGCCACCTGGACCGAGGTACCGCTCGCGTGGGCGCCCACGAGAGAGGCCGGCATCGAGACGGCCAAGCGGTTCCGCTTCGGGATGCAGGGCTGGGAGGTCGCGGCCGAGCTGCCGAACCCGGCGTACTTCGAGGCGGCGACCCAGTTCCTCACCGACGACCAGATCGACGAGGCGATCCCCAACGGCCCCGACCCCGAGCCGTACGTCACCGCCGTCCAGGAGTTCATCGACGCCGGGTTCCGCCGCATCGCGGTCGTGCCGGTCGGCGACGACGTCGACGCCACGTTGGAGTTCTGGCACGACCAGGTGCTGCCCGAGCTCCGACTGGGAGACTCCTGATGGATCTGGGCATCGAGGGCAAGCTGGCGCTCGTGACGGGCGCCGCCGGCGGCCTCGGACGCGAGTCGGCGAAGGCGCTCGGCAACGACGGGGCACGTCTGCTCCTGACCGACACCGACGCCGACGACCTGGCCGAGGCGGCGGCCGACATCGAGCGCGCCACGCACACCGACGTGTGGCGCGCGACCGCGGACCTCACGTCGCAGGGCGAGGTCAACGCCGTCGCGGCGAAGGGCCTCGAGCACGGCGGCGTCGACATCTGCGTGCATGCGGCCGGCATCACCGGGGCGAAGGGCGACCCGCTCGAGCTGACCGACCGCGACTACGAGGAGGCGTGGGCGATCGACTTCATGTCCGCCGTCCGCGTGGCCCGCGCCGTCGTCCCCGGGATGGTCGAACGGCGGTGGGGACGCATGGTGTGCGTCGCCTCGGAGAACGCCGTCCAGTCCTACGACGACGAGATGCCGTACAACGTCGCCAAGGCGGCGCTCCTGAACTTCGTCCGTGGCACTGCACAGGT
>JAUHYJ010000440.1 GCA_030425785.1 Acidimicrobiia bacterium
CCTCGGCGAGCAGTGCCGACAGCCGGTCACGACGAGCCTGCTGCGAACCTGGTCCGGTCGTCGCAGCGAGCTCGTCGACCGCGCGCTCGACGTCGAGCACCGACAACGACGGCTCGGTGCTGGGCGCCGGGCGGACGTCGCGCAGGGTGGCCCAACCGACCCCGATCCGGCCCTGTCGCGTCGTACCCGTGGCGAAGGCGACCGCCGCCTCGACCTCGTCGGGCGCCAGCCGCCGGAACACGTCTGCCAGCACCGTGACCTTCTCGTTCCGCTTCGACGTGGCGCCGACGGCCGACGACGCATCCGCGAGCTCGACGAACCGCATCCGCACATGATGGCCGACCTACCGCGGGAACGCCCTCACGGGGTGACCTGATCTCGCCGAGACGGCGTCGGCTAGTTTCTCGTGCGTGTCCGACGGGCAGAACGAGGCGCGCGACGCCCCGACCGGTCAGGCCGGCGACCACGCCGGTGCCGATCGTCCCGCACATCGGCTCGGTCCGGCACAGACCGCAGCCGGCGAGGTGTTGCACCGGCTCGGCGAGATCCTCCCGCAGCAACCGAGCGAGGACGCGCAGGCCGCGATCGACGAGCTGATCCCCGACGACCGGCCCGAACTGATCGAGTTCATGCTGCGGTTCTCGACGCTGATCGTGCTGTCGAGTTCGATCGCGGCGTTCGGACTGCTCGCCGACTCGGGCGCGGTCGTCATCGGCGCGATGCTCGTCGCACCGCTCATGACCCCGATCATGGCGGCTGCCGCGGCGACGGTCACCGCACGCAACGTGCGACTCGTCCGGTCGCTCCTGGTCATCGCGTTCGGCACATTCCTGGCGATCGCCGTGGGGTGGCTCGTCAGCTTCGTCGCGGGCGGGACCTTCATCGACGTGCGTGAGCTCCCCGGTGAGATCCGCGGGCGGACGAACCCCGGGCTCCTCGACCTGGGCATCGCGATCACGGCCGGCGCGGCCGCCGGCTACATCCAGCCCCGACGCTCGGCGATCTCCGCGCTCCCCGGGGTCGGCATCGCCGTGGCACTGGTCCCGCCCCTCGCCACCGTGGGCATCACCGCCGAGCTCGGCCTCGGCGCCGAGTCGCGCGGCGCCTTCCTGCTCTACCTGACGAACCTCGCCGCCATCGTGTTCGCGGCAAGCCTCGTCCTGCTCGCAAGTGGCTTCCGCCCCCGGGACGAGCGCGGGCGCCGGCCGCTGGTCACGCGGATCACGGTCACCCTCGTCGCCGTGGTCATCGTCGCGGTCCCGCTCGTGCAGCACACCAGGGACGCCCTCGCGAACACGCGCCTGCGGAGCGCCGTGATCAAGTCGGTCGAGGCATGGGACAGCGACGCACGCGTCGTCGAGATCACCTCGTCGATCGACGGTGGCACCGCGACCATCGAACTGCTCCTGGTCGGCGTCGGCGACGCCGAACCGGCCTGGAAGCTGGCCGAGCGCATCCGGAACCGCTTCGACGGACCGGTCGAGCTCCGACTGCTGTACCAGGGCGACGACGTGTTCGCGGTGTCGGCGCGATGAAGCGCGCCGGGGCGATCGCCGTCGTCGTCGCCGTGTGTGCGGCACTGTTGTGGCAGTGCACCGACACCTTCGGCGAGACGGAGGACGTCGACACGATCACGGTCTTCGGCCCCTGGCTCGGCGGCGACGCCGACGCGTTCGCCGCGTCGGTCGACGGCTTCTCGGGTGGGCGGGGCAGCGAGGTGCGCTACACGGGCAGTCTGAACTTCCAGGACGTGCTCCGCGAACGGGTGGCGGCGGTCGTCGACGCCCCGGACATCGCCGTCGTTCCGCAGCCGGGACTCATCCGGGATCTGGTCGCGAACGCACGGCTGGTCCCGTTCTCCGACGAGATCGTCGACGTCCTCGAGGACAACTATCCGCCGGGCACCTGGGACGAGTTCGGCGGTCGCGTCTACTCGGTGCCGTATCGCTCGATCGTCAAGTCCCTCGTGTGGTACCGGCCGGAGGTGTTCGCGACGAACGGCTGGGAGGTGCCGAGCACACTCGACGAGCTCGGTCTCCTGGTCGACGACATCGCACAGGCCGACGGCATCGATCCGTGGTGCTTCGGCATCTTCTCCGGCGACGACACCGGCTGGCCGGCCACCGACTGGGTCGAGGACCTCCTGCTCCGGCGAGCGGGCCCCGACGTCTACGACGAATGGGTCGAGGGCGATCGCGGGTTCGCCGACCCGGCGGTGCGCGCCGCGTTCGACGAGTTCCGCGAGCTCGTGCTCGAGCCGGGCCGCACCAGCGGCGGCACCGGCCGCGTGCTCGGCACGAGCCTCGCCGCCATCGACGACCCACTGTTCGCCACGGCTCCCGGCTGCGCGATGTACAAGCAGGCGAGCTTCGGAACGATCTGGTTCCCCGACGGCACCGAGATCGGCGTGGACGGCGACGTCGACTTCTTCGTCCTCCCGGGCGAGACGGCTGACGAGCCGGCTCCACTGGTCGTGTCGGGCGATCGCATCGTGCAGCTCAGCGATCGACCCGAGGTCGGCGCACTGGTCACCTACCTGGCATCGCCCGCGGGAGCTCGCGAATGGGCGGCGCGTGGCGGCTTCCTGAGCAGCCGCACGAATGTCGACGTCGACGAGTACTACCAGCCCCAGGATCGGCGCCTCGCCGAGGTCCTGCAGGAACCGAGCGAGCGTCGGTTCGACGGGTCCGACCAGTTCACGTCGGTGGCACGCGACGCCTTCCTCGAACAGATCACGGCGTGGATCGCCGGCGCCATCGACTACACCACGCTCGCCGACACCCTCGACGCTCTCCGCGCCGGGTGACCGCCGGCAGGTCCGGTCGTCAGAGGTGCACCTCGACCTCGTCGCCGAGGCGGGCGCCGTCGACCAGGGGCAGCGCATCGCCGCTCCAGAACCGGCCCGGGTCGAACCAGTTGGCCGGCCGGTCACGGCCGAGCAGACCCATGCGCGAGTACGTGATCGCCACCAACTCGGCGCAGTAGATCGTGTCGAGGTCGACCGACTTGCGGACCCGTCCGGCGAGCCAGTACCGGGCCAACCGGGCGGTCCGCGGGAACGGCTTGCCGTTGTGGTGGTGGATCACCCCGAGCAGCTGATCTTCCATCTCCCGTGTGATCTCGGCGTCGAGCTCACGGACGAACGCCCGCTGGCCGTACGTGTCCACCCAGACCGGCAGCGCCTCGTGCAGGAGGTTGAGCTGCGCACCGCGGTGCCGGTCGCCGCTCCAGACGTCGTCGAGGGAATGCCCGAGCTCGGTGTGCCACAGCAGCGGCGGCAGGTCGTCGAGCACGACCGCCATCGCCACATGGTTGACCGGACTGTTGGTGGCGAAGCGGATCGCACGGTCGGCCATCGTCGGACCGCGGAACAACCAAATGTCACCGGTGCGGGCGACGCGCAGCGCCCGCTCGGCCGAGATCGGTGCCGGATCGGTGGCAGCCATGGCCAGTAGTCTGCCGCACCGTGAAGATCTGGAAGCTGATCGGGCTCGCCGGGGTCGTGGGGCTGACGGTCGCGGGCGCCACCGTCGCCGTGAACCGGCGCCGCGAGCGCCAGTGGCAGGACTTCAGCGCCGACGACGTCCGCGAGCGTCTCCACGCCCGGTTCGCAGCACGCAGCGACGGCTGACCACCGACCGACACCGGGTCGGCAGGCAGAATCGTGGCGTGGATGCCGTCGACGCCGTCAGTGCCTGGCTGGCCGGACGTGACGTCGGGCGCGGAACGGCGGTCGCCGTGGCGCTCGCGGACGGGATCGGCCTCGGCATGTGCCTCCCGGATGACGGCGCGACCGCGCATTGGCGGCTCACCGACCCCGTTGCCGTCGTCGCCCAGCTCCAACGCGATGTCTCACCGCGCTGGGTCTGGTGGGATCGC
>JAUHYJ010000441.1 GCA_030425785.1 Acidimicrobiia bacterium
GCGATCGCCGGGCACGTTACCGGCCAGGTGCTGTCCGTGTCCGGCGGCTACAGCATGGTCGGATGACCGGGATGGAACAGGACTTCGACGGTCGGGTCGTGCTCATCACTGGCTGGGCGCGGGGGCAGGGTGCCGAGGAGGGCCGGCTGCTGCGGGAGCGTGGAGCGACCGTGTTGCTCGCCGACGTCCTCGACGATGTGGGATCGCGGACGGCCCGCGAGGTCGGCGCGACCTATCTCCACCTGGACGTGACCGACCCCGATCAGTGGGAAGCGGCAGTCGCCGGAGTGCTCGAGTCCGAGGGCCGTATCGACGGGCTCGTGAACAACGCCGGCGTCTGGCGCTCCGGCTCGCTCGCCGACACGACGCTCGACATGTATCGACGGGTCATCGACATCAACCAGATCGGCGTGTTCCTCGGGATGCGGGCAGTGGCGCCGGTCATCGCCCGTCCGGGCGGGGCGATCGGCAACATCTCGTCCGTTGCCGGTCTGATGGGCCCACCCGGATCGATCGCCTACACCGCCAGCAAATTCGCGGTCCGCGGCATGACCAAGGTCGCGGCCAAGGAGCTCGGGCGCGGCGGCGTCCGGGTCAACTCGGTCCATCCCGGGTACATCGGCACCGAGATGCTGACCGAAGTGCCGGCGTTCTCCGGTGGCGTGACCGAGCAGCACCTGAAGGCCGTGCCGCTCGGCCGCGTCGCCGATCCGGTCGAGGTGGCGACGGTCGTTGCCTTCCTGCTCTCGGATGCCTCGTCGTACTGCAACGGTCAGGAGTTCGTCGTCGACGGAGGGCTCTACGGCTGACTGCGTCCCGAATGCGACAGACTTGAAAACTTGTCGCATATCGTCGATACTGGCGGCCGTACGCGGTTGCGCTGACGGTGTACGAGGGGGTTCCCATGAAGGTTCACTATCCGATCATCTCGGCCGACTCACATATCACCGAGGCGCCGGGCACGTACGTCGACAACATCGATCCGAAGTGGCGGGACAAGGCGCCCAGGCTGATCGACGGCGGCGAGGACATGGGTGACGTGTTCGTCGTCGAGGGTTCGAAGGTGCCGATCCCGATGGGTCTCGTCGCTGCGGCCGGCAAGGACCCGTCGGAGTTGCGCACGTTCGGCGCCAAGTTCGACGACCTCCATCGCGGCGGCTGGGACCCGACCGCGAGGCTCGCCGAACAAGACGCCGACGGCGTCGCGGCGGAGGTCATCTACCCGACGGTCGGCATGGTGTTGTGCAACATCGACGACTTCGACCTGAAGAAGGCATCGTTCGACGCCTACAACCGCTGGATCGCCGAGTACTGCTCGCACGCGCCCGACCGCCTGCTCGGCTGCGGCCAGACGGCCATGCGATCTCCGGAGGAGGGCATCGAGGACCTCAAGGCGATCAAGGCGCTCGGTCTGCGCGGGGTGATGATGCCGGGACAGCCGGCGGTCGAGGACTACGACTCGCCGATCTACGACGAGTTCTGGGAGACCGCGATCGAGCTCGAGCTGCCGCTCAGCTACCACATCCTCACCACGAAGAACGACAAGACGCGCGGGCCGAAGATCTCGAGCTTCCTGTCGATCGTGCGGGGCTGTCAGGACATCATGGCGATGCTGGTGTTCGGCGGGGTGTTCGAACGCCACCCCGATCTCAAGGTGGTCTGCGTTGAGGCCGACGCGGGCTGGGTGCCCCATTTCATGTACCGGATGGATCACGCCTTCAACCGTCACCGCTACTGGCTCAAGCCCGGCGCCGACCTGACGCGACTGCCGAGCGAGTACTTCGCCGATCACATCTACCTCACGTTCCAGGACGACTGGACGGCGTTCCGCTTCGCCGACGCGATGAACTGGGAGCGGCTGATGTGGGCGAACGACTTCCCGCACAGCGACTCGACATGGCCCTGGTCGCAGGAACTCCTCGACAAGCACACCGCCGGCATGACCGACGAACAGACGAAGGCGATCCTGTCCGACAACGTGGCCGGGCTGTACGGCATCGACCGCTCGACGCTCCCGACGACCGCCTGACGATGGCAACGTTCGACCTCGTGGTGCGAGGTGGCAACGTCGTGGACGGCACCGGTGCGCCCGCCCGGACGGCCGACGTCGCGGTCGTCGACGGCACCATCGTCGAGGTCGGGTCGGTCGCCGGCCGAGGGCGGCGGGAGCTCGACGCCGACGGCGCCTTGGTGACCCCCGGGTTCGTCGACATCCACGCCCACTACGACGGCCAGGCGACATGGGACCACCGGCTCGCGCCGTCGTCGTCGCACGGCGTCACGACCGTGGTGATGGGCAACTGCGGGGTCGGTTTCGCACCGGTGCATCCGAGCGCTCACGACCGTCTCATCGAGCTCATGGAAGGGGTCGAGGACATCCCGGGTTCCGCGCTCCACGAAGGGCTCAGCTGGGAGTGGGAGTCGTTCGAGGAATACCTCGACTCAGTCGCCGCGGTCCCGCACGACATCGACCTCGCGGCGCAGGTGCCCCACGGAGCGGTCCGGCTGCACGTGATGGGAGAACGCGGCGCAGCCCGTGAGCCGGCGTCGGTCGACGAGATCGAACAGATGGCCGAGATCGTCGCCGCAGGCGTCGCGGCGGGCGCGCTCGGCTTCTCGACGTCGCGCACGATGAACCACCGGACGAGCCGCGGGGAGCCGACCCCGACGCTCACGGCGTCGGCCGACGAGCTGATCGGGATCGCGAGAGGTCTCCGCCGGATCGGCCGCGGCGTCCTGCAGGTGGTCTCCGACCATGCCGACCGTGACGACGAGTTCGACACGTTCCGGCGGATGGTCGCCGAGTCCGGTCGCCCGCTGTCGTTCTCGCTCGTGCAGAACCCGTTCGAGCCCGACAGCTTCCGCAGCATCCTCGCCCGGGTCGAGGAAGCCCGTCACGACGGCCTGGCGATCACGGCACAGGTCGCCACACGCGCGATCGGCTTGTTGTTCGGGCTCCCGTGCACGCTCCACCCATTCATGAACAACCCGGTCTTCGCCGAGATCGCCGGTCTGCCGGTCGCCGAACAAGCGCGCTCGATGACCGACGAGGGCTTCAAGGCCAGAGTGCTCGAAGCCGATGCCGGCGGCAAGGTCCGCAAGCTGGGCGGCGGGCTGATCCATCGCTTCGAGGCGATGTACGAACTCGGCGACCCGCCCGACTACGAACCCGATCCGACCGACTCGATCGCCGCCCGCGCCGCTGGTGCCGGCCGACAGCCGATCGAGCTCGCCTACGACCTCATCGCCGACGGTGATGGTGGCACCCTGCTCTACCTGCCCGCCCTCAACTTCGCCGGCGGGCACCTCGACGCGGTCGGCGAGATGCTCAGGCATGCCCACACGGTCCCCGGGCTCGGCGACGGCGGTGCTCACGTCGGCACGATCAGCGACGGCAGCTTCCCGACGACGCTGCTGGCCCATTGGGGCCGCGACCGGCCGACGGGGCGGATTGACCTCCCGTTCCTGGTCCAGCGCCAGTGCCGAGACACCGCCCGCACCGTCGGCCTGCTCGACCGAGGTGTCCTGGCACCCGGCTACCGCGCGGACCTCAACGTGATCGACTTCGAGCAGCTGCGCCCTCGCCGACCCGAGGTGCATGCCGACCTGCCCGCGGGAGGAAGGCGGCTTCTCCAACGCGCCGACGGCTACCGCCACACCGTCGTGTTGGGTGAGGAGATCATGCACGACGGCGAACCCACCGGCGCCCTGCCGGGTCGTCTCGTCCGGGGCCCGCAAGCCGCACCGGCCTGACGCGATGGGCGACTTGAGCATCGGCTAGGCGGCGCCGATGCAGCGGGACGCCGACGTCGTACGAGCCCGACGGGTCGTCGAGGAAGTCGCGGCGGCGGGCATCGATCATCTCGTGGTCGGCG
>JAUHYJ010000442.1 GCA_030425785.1 Acidimicrobiia bacterium
GGCCGAGCCGCGCGGCCGCGGCTTCGGCAACGCTCGTTTCGCTCGCAACGTGTTCGAGCAGGCCGTGTCCATGCAGGCGGTCCGCCTCGCCGAGGTCGAGCAGCCGACCCGCGACGACCTCACCATGCTCGACGTCACCGACATCGCGCCGGTCTGATCACCTGAGCCGGACGGCGGAACGCCGCACGCTCGCCGGTGCGATCTCCGACGCGAACGTCGTCCACGGCCCGCTGACCCGAACCGTGACGCCGCGCCCGTCGACCCCGCGCTGGGACGTCACGTAGAGATGGCGACCGTCGGGCGAGAAGGCGGGTCCGGTGACCTCGGAGCCGTCGTGGCCGACGAAGCGCACGACGGGCACGGCGACCGGCTGTGCCTCGTCGGGGACCAGCACGCATAGCTCCATGTTGCCACCGTCCTCGGCGACGAACAGATGGCGGCTGTACGGGTGCACGGCGACGTTGTCGACGTGCGTGAGCGTCGTCGCCGGCGACGCCACCGCATCGTGCAGCACCTCGATCGTGTCGTCGTCGAGACCGATCGACCAGACCCGCCGATCCCCCTTGGTCGTCATGAACAGCGTGCGGTGGTCGATGACCAGGCCCTCGCCCCCGTCGAACGGGCTCGTGACGTCAGAGCGGTCGGGGGCGTCCGAAGCGACCCGGTGCCACACGAGCCGGTCGCCGTCAACGCCGGCCGCCTCGAGCACACCGTGGTCGAGATGACCCGGGCGTTCGGGCGTCCATCGGTACAGGCGGCCGTCCGGGCGATCCTCGGTGAGGTACACACAGCCGCTCGACGGGTCGACCGCGGCGGCTTCGTGGTTGAACCGACCGAGCGCCGATCGGCGCTCGGCGCGCCCCGTGACCGGATCGCACTCCCACACCTCGCCGACGTCGCCGTTCTCCTCGCAGGACAGCCAGGTGCCCCACGGCGTCACACCGCCGGCGCAGTTCCGGCTCGTCCCGCTCAAGATCGTCCGGGCGGCGACGATCTCACCGGCCGCATCGAACTCGACCGCCGACGCGCCGCCCGCGCCGTTGCCGACCTCGCTGTTGGACACCAGCACGTGAGCCCCGCCGGCGAGTGCGATGCACCCGGCGCCGTCGGGCGCGTCGTGCCAGAGGAACGACGTGCCGCCCACCGGGTCGCCCGAACGTCCGACGAGCGTCGTGCGGAACCCGATCGGGACCTGGACGCCCAGGTCGTCGGGGTCGCCGAGCGGGCCGAGGCTCCCGGGCGTGCGGGACGTCGTCGACAGCGCCGCGAACGAGCGGCGGACCAGCGACGGCCCGACCACCACGGCGCTGCCGAGTGCGGCCACGACGGCACGACGGCTGATGTTGGGGCTGTGGTCACCCACGCCTCCATCGTAGGCCGCCACCTCTCGTTCCCCGCCCGCGGTGAGCCATGATGGCCGTACGCCGACCCTGGAGAACGTCATGTCCACCGACGCCACCGCCGTCCCCGTCCACGTCGATCGTGGGACGGCGTACGAACTCGAACCGCCCGCCCACGACACCGACCTGGTCGAGGTCGAGCGCGGCACGCCCGCCGGCGAGCTGCTCCGTCGGTACTGGCACCCGGTCGCCCTCTCGTCCGACGCGACCAGCACGCCGAGGACGGTGCGAGCGCTCGGTGAGGAGCTCATCCTGTTCCGCAGCGGCGACGGCCGGCCCGGGCTGTTGCACCCCCGCTGCTGCCACCGCGGCACCACGCTGTACTACGGCAAGGTCGAAGAGCACGGCATCCGCTGCTGCTACCACGGCTGGCTGTTCGACGCGGAGGGCAACACCCTCGACATGCCGTGCGAGCCCGACAGCGGCCGCTACAAGGATCGCTACCGCCAGCCGTGGTACCCGGTCCGCGAATACCACGGCCTCGTGTTCGCATATCTCGGGCCGCCCGACCGCAAACCGGCGTTCCCGACCTACGACGTGCTCGACGATGTCGAGGACGGCTGGGAGGTCATCGCGAACGACGAGAACATCGGTCTCGAAGGCGACATCACGCCCTGCAACTGGTTCCAGACCCACGAGAACGTGATGGACCCGTTCCACGTGTTCATCCTCCACGCCGGCTTCTCGGGCAACCAGTTCGTGGCCGAGATGGCGTCGATGCCGGAGGTCAGCTGGCACGCCACCGAGTTCGGTGTGACGAGTCACCAGGATCGCACGCTCGACGACGGCCGGTTCTTCCATCGGGTCACCGAGGTGCTCGTGCCCACGGTGCGCATCGTCGCCAGCCCGTTCGTCGACGTCACGGGTCGGTCCGACTCGGTCGCATGGACGCTGCCGATCTCGCGCACCGAGACGAAGATCTTCACCCTCGTGAAGCGTCCCGTGGGGGCGACGGTCCCGCGCCCGCTCTACGACGGACGCCGGTGGGAGGAGCTGTCCGAGGCCGAACACCAGCGCTTTCCGGGCGACTACGAGGCCCAGGTGGGCCAGGGTGCGGTCACCGTCCACAACCACGAGCACCTGGCCTCGTCCGACAAGGGTGTCGTGATGTTCCGCCACGCGTTCCGGAGAGCGCTCGCCGCGGTCGAGCGGGGCGACGACCCCGTCGGCGTGACCCGCGACACCGACACCGCCACCTACACGGTGCGGGCCGGCAACTACATCGGACCACGCGACGAGGTCATCGGGCTCGGCTGATCCGCCCGCCGGCGCTCGGGTCCTCAGGCCCTGTCGCGTGCTGCGCTCCGTCCGTACGGTGACCGGGAAGGAGGTGCGTGATGGAGTTCGGCGTGTCCGAGGAGATGGCGGTGCGGCTCGAGATGATCCGCGAATTCATGGATCGTGAGGTCATCCCGCTCGAGGGCGAGATGCTGCACGGCACCGAGGAGACGCTCGAGCACGGGGTGCTCGCCGCCCAGGCCAAGGTCAAGCAGATGGGTCTGTGGGCACCGAACCACCCCGTCGAGTACGGCGGGCTCGGTCTCTCGATGGTCGACCACGGGTTGTTCGCCGAGGCCGTCGGACGCAGCCCGCTCGGGATGCGGGTGTTCGGTACCCAGGCGCCCGACGCCGGCAACATCGAGATCCTCCACATGTTCGGCACGCCCGAGCAGCAGGAGACCTGGCTGCGACCGTTGATCGCCGGTGAGATCCGGAGTTGCTTCTCGATGACCGAACCGGAGACCGCCGGCTCGAACCCGGTCCTGCTCGCCACCCGAGCCGATCTGGACGGCGAGGAGTGGGTGATCAACGGCCAGAAGTGGTTCAGCTCGTCGGCCGACGGCGCCGCGTTCGCGATCGTGATGGCCGTCACCGACCCCGATGCCCCGCCGCACCAGCGGGCGAGCATGATCATCGTGCCGACCGACGCCGACGGGTTCCACCTGGTCAGGAACGTGAGCGTGATGGGCCACGCCGGATCGGGCTGGGCGAGCCACGCCGAGGTGAGCTACCAAGGCTGCCGCGTGCCCGAGTCGAACCTGCTCGGGCCACGCGGTGGCGGCTTCACGATCGCCCAGGCGCGCCTCGGTCCGGGACGGATCCATCACTGCATGCGCTGGCTCGGCATCGCCGGCCGCGCCTTCGACATGATGTGCGAGCGCGCCAACGTGCGCCAGATCGACGCCGATGGGGGCACCCTGGCGGACAAGCAGGTGATCCAGCACTGGGCCGCGGAGCTCGCGGCCGAGATCCAGAGCGCTCGCCTGCTGACGTTGCACGCCGCCTGGATGATCGACGAGCACGGGGCCAAGGCCGCTCGCGACGAGATCTCGGCGATCAAGTTCGTCGTCGCCAACACGATGCTGAGAGCGGTCGACACCGCGATCCAGGTCCATGGGGCACTCGGTGTCACCGACGACACCGTGCTGGCGTGCTGGTACCGCCACGAACGCGCCGCCCGCATCTACG
>JAUHYJ010000443.1 GCA_030425785.1 Acidimicrobiia bacterium
CGGTGCCCGCCGTGACGTTCCACGCCACGCAGCCGTGGAGCCTCGAGCACTGGGACGACGACACCGACCGGCTGCGCGTCGCGCTGCTCGAGCGGGCCGCACCGTGGATCGGCGACGCCGAGGTGGCCGAGGCCCAGGTGAAGAAGTGGCGGTTCGCCGGGCCGCTCGAACCGTGGCCCGAACCGTGCTGGGTCGACGCCGAACACCGCCTGGTGCTGGCGGGCGATCTCTTCGCCGGCCCGAAGGTCGAGGGCGCCTTCAACTCGGGCGTCGCAGCGGCAGCCGCCGTCCGCGAGCTCGGCTGATCAGCCGACCGTCACCGTCTCGACGACGCCGTCGCGGTAGCCGAGCGTGACGCGGTCGGTGCGCAGATCGGCCGTGAAGGTCTCGGTCGGGTCGTCCAGATCGTCGATCCGGACGACCCAGCCGGCCGCCTGGAGGCGTTGACCGGCGTCCTCGACCATCGAACCGATCACGGCGGCGGACAGCTCCCGGGCGAGCGCGACGTCGTCGGCCTCCGCCGGGTCGCCCGGTGACGGCACGGTCGCGACCGGACCGTTCGGTGACGAGGTGGTCGGCACCGTCGACGAGCCGGGCAACGGCACGGTCGTCGGCACCGTGACCGGGGGCGGGGCGTACGGCACCCGAACCCGACACTCGACGGCCTCGAGACGTTGGGTGTCGAGCGAGAACACGGCGGTGAAGTCGTCGCCGAGCAGGTCGCGAAACTCTCGGTACGACGCGAACTCGACATCGAGACCCTGCGCATCCTGACACCGCCGGTCGAGGATCGGGGCGTAGCGCAACTGCCACCCGTTGACGAGGTGGGCGTAGCCGTCCTCGAGGATGTCGATGGCCGGGAAGTCGACCGTTCGGTTCTCGCCCATCGGCACGAGGGCGAACCAGACCACGCCATCGCCGAGCAGATCGGCGACGACGGCGCAGGCACCGAGCTGGCCGAACGCCGGGCAGTGGTTCTCGGCCGGGGTGTCCGCGACGACCCGCAGCACCCGCGTCCGATCGATCACGAACTCGGTGTCGCCGACGGTGAGCCCGTCGTCGGAGATGCGGAAGTCGGGGTTGCGGGACGAGAAGACCTGGTCGACGAAGTCGATGCGGTGCGGCATCGGCCCCGCCGGGCCGCCATCACCGTCGATCACCTCACGCGCGGCGAAGATCGTGCTGAGCAGGAAGAACAGACCCACCACCGCACCGACGGCGGCGAAGAACCGGAGGCTGAAGATCTCCCGCATGCTGGTCGCGACGCTACCGCCCACCCGCTGCGTCGGACGGGCAGCATCCGCGCTCGGCCGGGTCGACCCCGCCGAGCGGGACCCGACCTCCACGTCGAGCGCTCAGACATGCCCGGTGGCGCCGGTGGGTGCGTCGTGAGCGCGTGCTGGTGGTCACCACCTCGCGCGCGCCGCCGATGCCGGCGCCCGATCGAGGGAGCGGACCCGCACTCCGGCGGGCGAGCCGGATCGAGAGCCGGACCCACCAGGCGACGGGCGAACTCGAGTGCGGCTGGTCGATGCGGCCCTCAGCCGGAGGGGACACGGCCGCGTCGTGCCAGGACGATCGCGAGGCAGATGGCGACGAGGCCGACCAGGAGCTGGCCGCCTCGAGCGAGACGGTCCGCGTCGACGGTGGGCTTCCAGGTCACCTGTCCGCCGCGAACTTCGTAGATGCCGACGGGTCGGGCACTGAGTCCGAAGCCGGTGCCGAACCCGTGGCCGCCCTCGTCGTCGGGACCGGTCCCTTCGCCTCCGCCGCCTCCGCCGCCGCCTGCGATGCGGGCAACGGGGATGATGGTCACGTCATCGACGGTGTAGGCCTCGCCGAAGACCCGGCGAACCGAGATCGAGTCGCGAGTGGCGGCGATGTCGTCGAGGACCGCGAGCTCGGTGAGATCGCTGGTTGGGGTGATGGTCATGGTGCTGCTCCTTGTGAGACGTGTGTGTCGTTCCGTCCTGGTCCGTCGCGGTCGGCCGAGGTCGGAGCGACGCGGGGCCTCGCGGCGGTGTCGAACATGGGTCGGTACAGCAGCGCGGCACCGGTCGTGAAGACGCCCGCGGCGATGACGAACAGGAGGGTTGCGCCGGTCGTGGCGTTCGGATCGTCGTTGAGCTGCATGACCACGGCCATGGCTGCAACCGACGCAGGGACCAGCGTGAACCACCCGATCACCGCGTACGAGGCGACTCTCGCCCACCTGATGTGCCGCCGGAGCCCGACCGCAGTGGCGATCGAGGCCGGGACGACGACGCCGAGGTCGAGGAGGCCGATCAGGAGGTAGGCGGTGGGATTCTCCCGGTAGTCGGTGCCGGTCGGATCGCCTCCGAGCAGGTCGACCACGCCGGCGAGCCAGCGTCCGAGGAGGATGAAGGCGGCGACGCCGATCAGCACGAGGCTGCGTCGCCGGTCGCCGGCCTCGGTGTCGGGTCGGAGCCGGCCGCGGTCGACGCTTCGCCAGGCGGTGACGACGGTGGCGAGTGCGGTGACGAAGAGCGCGAGATGGAACACGAAGAAGCGTTCGTTGTTGCCCGGGAGGCCGAGGTAGTCGGGACCGATGACGTACTGCGGCGTCATGTAGGCGGCGAAGGTCGCAGGAACGAACGCGACGAGCGGGCCGGCCGGATGCCGACCGTGCACGAGGGCCGCAGCGACGATCGCGATCGGTGCCGCGCCCAGCAGCGCGACCGCGTCCAGGCCGATGCCCTGGTTGACGAGCGAGTCGCTGTACCGGTAGTCGATCACGTCGAGCACGAGCGGTCCGAGGATCGAGTTGGCCGCGAGCCCGACGGCGAGCGCCACGAGCAATCGAGCCAACCCCGTCCGACTTCCGTTGCTGGTGCTCGGCATGGCGCCCTCACTCGGTCGTTCGTGCCAGGACGGTACCGACCATGTAGTCGACGAACTCGTCGGGTTGTTCGAACAGTGCGCGGTGCCCGGACGTGTCGAGCACGGTGAGGTCCTTGATCGGCGCGTCGATCATCGGGTACCAGTCGGCGAAGACCTCGGCTCGCGCGTCGGCTTCGTGGGCGCCCTGGACGAAGAACATCGGGACGTCGAACTCGGTGGCGGTCCGGCGGAAGTCGATGTCCTGGAGTTGCGGGTACAGCGCCGCGAAGGTGTCCATGAACGCACCGAGGACGTGGACCTCGTCGATCAGGGTGTACTCGTCGGCGACGAGGTTCTCCGACATCTGCCCCTGTCCTTCGTCGTTCACGCTGTGGTCGTAGGCGTAGACGTCTTGCTCGTGCCCGTTGGCGGTCGCGTAGTCGAGCATGTCGTCGTACGGCGGCGCACCGTTGGCCAAGAGGTCGGCGACGAGGTCGGTCCTGCCGGTCGTCTGCGCCCAGACGAGGGTGTCTTCGTAGATGATGGTGTCGGACTCGAGTTGGCTGACCATCTGACCGGTGCCGATGAATGCCCGGTACAGCTCGGGATGCTGCTGCACGGCGAGCACACCGAGTGTCGTGCCCCATGAGTTCCCGAGCACGTAGATGCGGTCCTGTCCGAAGCGGTCACGGAGGTGGTTCGTGACGTCGATCGTGTCGTCGACATATCCGTCGAGGGTGATCGTGTCGGTCGGGTCGAGCTCGTCGTAGGAGGTCCCGGCGCCGCGCTGGTCCCAGGTGACGACGGTGAAGTACTCCTCGAGTTCGGGCAGGTGGTTGCGCATCGAGCCCATCTCCGATCCGCCCGGCCCACCGGCGAGGAACAGCAGGACCGGGTTGTCGACGCTGTGACCGCGTATCAGCACGGTGAGGTCGTGGCCGTTCACGTCGACCTCGGTCAGCTCGGCGATCGAGCCCGGGACGGGTTCGCCGGCACCGTCCACGATCGGATCGGTCGATGCCGGCCGC
>JAUHYJ010000444.1 GCA_030425785.1 Acidimicrobiia bacterium
CCGATGATGCGCATCGGCAAACAGGTGTCCGAAGCGATCAACCTGCATATGGACCTGCCGAAGGACCAGGTTCGTGAACGGGTCCTCGAGCTGCTCCACCAGGTTCAACTCCACCAACACGACAGCGGCCTCCTTCGAGAAACGTGGACTCACATCCACATCGAAGAAGGTGACCACCGCCACCACAAGCAGCAACGAGTGTCAGCCACCTACCGGGGCCACTGTCGCCCAGGAACCGGGGCCGCGTCCCAAGACTGTCAACCAGCAACCGGGGCCACGATGTCCACTATGAACCGGGTCCGCACAGACCACAGAGCCGAATAAGTTGCGCGCGCCAGGGTAGAAATCCGGTAGAAGTAAGGTCCACCGGACGCGAAGAAACCCCCGCTGAGCAGGGGTTTCGTGGTGGGCGAGGGGGGACTTGAACCCCCACGACCTTGCGGCCACTGGCACCTGAAGCCAGCGCGTCTGCCAATTCCGCCACTCGCCCGAGCGACTGGGGCAGGCTAACCGACCCGGCAGGCCCAAACAACGCAGATCCGGCCGCCGACGACGCTGACGACGAACCGGGCGGTCCACCGTATTCCCGTCCCGAAGTTGACATGGGTCATATCAACTTTCGCCCGTCCGCCCGTACACTGGTGGCATGCGTCGAGTCGACATCACCGGAATCGCCCTGGAGGCCAACACCGGTGCGCCGCTCGTCGTGCTGCGAGAGCAGGACGAGCCGCATCGCCTGCTGCCGATCTTCATCGGCGGCCCCGAAGCCTCCGCCATCGCCATCGCTGCCGCCGGGCAGAAGCCCCCGGTCCCGATGGTGCACGACGTCATGGCCGCGCTCGTGCGCAGCCTCGACGGGCACGTCGACAACATCGAGGTCACCAACGTCGAGGACGGCACCTTCTTCGCCGCCATCAACGTCGCCGGCCCGTCGGGTACCCGCCGCGTCGGCAGCCGCCCGTCCGACGCGCTGGCCCTCGCGGTCCGCACCGGTGCACCGGTCTTCGTGGCCGATCAGGTCCTCGACGTCGCCGGCAGCCTCCCGCCGGTCGACGACGACGAGGTCGACGAGTTGGCACCCGAGCTCGAGCCGGCCGAGATCGACGCCGAGGTCGACTCGTTCCGCTCGTTCCTCGACGACATCGACCCGAACGACTTCATCGACGTCACCCCGCCCGACGACGACGCCTGACGCCCTCCCAGCTCGCGTTCATGTCGCGCTCAGTGGGCCATGGCCTCGTCAGCGCGACATGGACGAAGGGTCAGCGGGGCAGGTGGGCGCTGATCGCGGCGATGTGGTCGGACGTCGTGCCGCAGCATCCGCCGACCATCGTCGCTCCGGCCTCGACGCAGCGTGCGGCCCACGTCGCGTAGGAGTCGAGGGTGACGTCGAGTCTCGCTTCGCTCAGATACTCGTTCGCTCCCTCGTCGGTGTGACCGTCGAGGACGTTGGCGTACACCCCGATCGGCAGGTCGGTCACCTGCGCGGCCGCCGCCACGGCGTGCTCCAGCGCCTCGGGCTGTGAACAGTTGAACGCGACGGCCGCCGCGCCGAGTTGCTCCGATGCGACGACGGCATCCGCCACCGACTCGCCCGAGCGCAGCGTCGTGCCGTCGACGTCGTCGACGGTGTACGCGACCCAGAGCGGCGCCGCCGAGCCCGCGTCCCGGACCGCATTCGCCGCGGTGCGCGCCTCGACCGACGACGACAGCGTCTCGGCGAGCCACACGTCGACGAACGGCGACTGCGCGTCGACGAGCACGTCGAGGATCGAGCGAGCGGTGCCGTCGGCGAAGAGATCGTGGCGGTACGAGCCGAGCGGCGGCGGCAAGCAGCCGGCCACGAGCACGCCGTCGAACTCGTCGGCGGCCGACCGGGCGAGCTCGCCGGCGAGCGCCGCCAGCCGATGCCCGTCTCGCTCGAACCGCTCCTCGCCGAGGTGGAACGGCACGACGGCGTAGGCGTTCGTCGTGAGCACCCGGGCCCCCGCCCGTGTGAACTCGACGTGCGCCTGGCGGACATGTGCCGGCGACTCGATCAGCGACAACGCCGACCATTCCGGCTGCCGGAACGGCGCGCCGAGACGCATCAGCTCCCGCGACATCCCTCCATCGAGCACCATGAGATCACTCACGGGCGAAACGCTAACGAGGCCTTGACTTCAAGTTCACTTGAAGTCGTACGGTCGTCAGCATGTACCCCGACATCCACGCCACGATCACACTGCTGGGCCGCACGACCGAGCACGACCTCCGCGACCTCGACCACCGACGCGCGCTGCGCGCGGCACGTCGGCGTCACCGAGCCGAACCCGACTGAGCGCCGGGCCGCACGGACGGCCGCCGCCACCGGCCACACCGAGCGACATCGACGGTCACGTCGCCTCGATGGGGACGACTGCCCCTCACCCACGACCCGACCAAACACGCGTGCGAACGGCACTAGCCTGGCCGGTCCCATGGGGATGCAAGGACTGGAGCATCGTCTCGAACGTATGGTTGAGGGTGTGTTCCGCCGTTCGCGCAACTCCATCCGGCCGATCGAGCTCGGCCGCCGCCTCGTCCGAGAGATGGACGACCACCGCTCGGTCGACGTCCGCGGCCAGCGGATCGTGCCGAACGACTTCGTGATCCTGCTCTCTCCCGACGACCACACGGGCTTCTCCGACATCGAAGACACCCTGCGCACCGAGCTCATCGAGGCGTGCCGCGAGTACGCCCGCGAGGAGGGCTACCACTTCATGGGCCCGGTCTCGGTCGAACTGCGTGTCGACAACAGCCTCCGCACCGGGCGGTTCGGCATCGTGTCGCAGCTGCGCCAGCCCGACCCCGGGCATCGGCCCGGCACGATCGTCATGCCGTCCGGCGACCGCATCGACCTCGACGGGGACGCGCACACGATCGGTCGTCTCTCCGACTGCACGGTCGTCGTGTCCGACACCAACACGAGCCGCCACCATGCGCGCATCAGCCGCTCCGGCACCGGCTTCGTGATCGCCGATCTCAACTCGACGAACGGCACGTTCGTCAACGGCGAGCGCCTGCTCGCCGACCATCGCCTCGAAGACGGCGACATCGTCACCGTCGGCTCGGTCAGCCTCCGTTTCGAAGCGTCCTGATCTCCCGCTCATGACCGACCAGGTACTCGACATCCTCAAGCTGGTCCTGCTGGCCCTGCTGTACCTGTTCTTCGCGCGCGTCCTCTGGGCGGTCTGGAGCGAGGTCCGCCAGCCCACCCCCGAGCGGGCCGCCGACCGGGCCGCCGCCGACATGAGCGCCCGCGTCGACCCGTCCGGCGTGGTCGCGGAGGGCACCCCCACCGCCGGCACGGCCGCCAACTGGCGCTCGAAGCCCGACGCCCGCGCTCCCAAGCCACCGCGCGGCAAGCGCGGCATCCCCGCCCGGCTGGTCGTCCTCGAACCGAAGTCGCGGCGGAACGAGACCGTCGTCATCACCGCGGCGGCGCCCGTCTCGATCGGTCGCGACGCCGACAACACGATCGTGGTCGACGACGACACCTACGTGTCGGGTCGCCATGCCATCGTGTCCGTGGCCGACGGCATCGCCGGCGGCGAGGTCGTCGTCGACGACATCAACTCGAAGAACGGCACCTACCTGAACGGCACTCGCGTCGTCCAGCGCCGCACCCTGCACACCGGCGACCGGCTGCAGACCGGCAACCTCGTCCTGGAGGCGCAGTAGTGGCCGAGCTGCGCTGGGGCGCAGCGACCGACGAAGGCCAGCTGCGGGCCCAGAACGAGGACCACGTCCACGCCGGCGACGGGCTGTTCGTCGTCGCCGACGGCATGGGCGGGCACCTGGCCGGCGAGATCGCGAGCGAGATGGCGGTGACCCGCCTGC
>JAUHYJ010000445.1 GCA_030425785.1 Acidimicrobiia bacterium
ATCGCACTGTTCGCGATGGGGCTGGGTGGGGCCGTAATCTGGATCCCGTCGCCGGCCATCGCCGCGCGCACGCTGCCGCCGCACCGCGCCGGCCTCGCCGTCGGCTTCGTCGGGTCCGGCATCGGCCTCGGGCTCGTCTTCGCCGGACAGGTCTCGTCGTTCCTCGACCGCCGCAGCGACGCGCCAGACCTGTGGCAGACGATGTACCGCATCGAACTCGCCATCGCCCTCGTCGTGCTGGTTGGCGCGTTCACCGTGCTGCGATCGATCGGCGATCGCCCGTCGGTCCACGGGGGCCTCGGCGGCTTCGGTGCGCTCCGCACGGTGCGCGGCTGGGTGCCGTTGACGGTGTCGTACGCCTCGTACGGCTTCGCGTACATCCTCGTGTTGGCGTTCCTGGTCGCCCGCCTCGAGGACGACGCCGGCTTCTCGCCCGGGGCGGCGACCGCCATGTTCTCGCTGGTGGGCGTCGGTTCCGTGTTCGGTGGGACCACGCTCGGCCCGCTGTCGGACCGGGTCGGTCGGCGCGCCACGCTCACGGTCGGGTTCATGGTCTTCGCCGCGTGCGGGCTGTTGGTGCTCACGGGGCGCCAGCCGTGGGTGGTGATCGCTGCGCTCGGCGTCGGTCTGATGTTCTCCGGGATGCCGGCGCTGATCATCGCCCACATCGTCGACCACACCGACACCGACACGTACGGACCGTCGTTCAGCGCCGCGACGCTCGCGTTCGGGATCACCCAGATGATCTCGCCCCAGATCGGTGGCGCGATCGCCGACGCCGCCGGCTCGTTCACGTGGGTGTTCGCGTTGTCCGCGACGGTGTCGCTCGTCGGTGCCGCTGCGGCCAGCCGTCTGCCGTCCTGATCGTCAGCTCGGGCGGCGCGGTTCGCTGTGCAGCCAGTCGGCGAGCAGCGCGCGCAGCGCGGTGATCAGGATCAGCGGGGTGTCGAGCATCGGGTGGTGGCCGGCCGTCGGCAGTGCGACGACCGGTGTGCGTCGTCCCATCTCGTCGAACATGAACCGGCCGATGTCGAGGTCGACGAGCCCTTCCTCGCAGCGCAGGAGGGCGACCCGGCAGTCGACGTGGCGCAGGTACGGCAGCGCCGAGGTCCGCGGTGAACCGCCCATGGCACGCCAGAAGTTGGCGTCGAACTTCCACTGCCAGCCGGTCTGGCCGTCGGCGTCGACCCGCACCAGTGAGCGTCGCGCGACGTGGTCGAGCACGAAGTCGAGGTAGTGCTCCTGCGGGGGGATCGTGCGGAACCGGGCGAGCACCTCGTCGAGGTCGTCGTACGTCCGCGGCGTCGCGAAGGCTTCTTGGCTGCGGGCCGCGGTGATCTCGGCGTCACCTTCGAACACCGGCGAGTCGACGATCACCGCGCCGCCGAGCACGCCGGGGTGCCGGGCCGCGGTCGCGATCGTGACGAAGCCGCCCATGCTGTGGCCGACGACGATCGGTGCGTCGATCCCGGCGTCGGCGGCGACGGCCACCACCTCGTCCGTCCAGGTCTCGATGCCGTACTCGGTGCGTCGTCCGCTGTCGCCGTGACCGCTGAGGTCGAGGGCCACGCACCGGATCCACGGCCCGAACGTGGCCGCGACGTGCGTCCACCAGTGGGCGTGGGCGCCGCCGCCGTGGACGAACACGATCCCGGTCTCGGCGTCGGCGCCGGGACCCCACTCGAGGTAGTTGATCGCACAGCCGGCCACCTCGACCGAGCGTCGCTGGAACGGAGCGGCCAGCGCGTCGACGAACCAGCGCGGGGCGTCGTCGCGGACGAACGGGTCGAGGTCGAACGCGTCCGGCACGCTGTTCAGTCCCAGGCCAGGAGGATCTTCGCGGCGTCGCCGTGCCGAAGGGCGTCGAACGCCTCGCGGAACTGCGACATCGGGAAGGTGGCGCTGATCACCGGCGAGATGTCGAGCCCCTCGCCGAGCAGGGCGGCGGCCTTGTACCAGGTCTCGAACATCTTGCGACCGTAGATGCCCTGCAGGGTGAGTCCGTGGAAGATGACCTCGTTCCAGTCGATGCCGGTACCGGCGGGCACGATGCCGAGCAGGGCGATGCGTCCGCCGTGGTTCATCGCGTCGATCATCGCCTGCAGCGCACTCGGCGCGCCGGACATCTCGAGTCCGACGTCGAAGCCCTCCTCCATCCCCAGTTCGGTCATCACGGCGCGGAGATCGGTCGTCCGGACGTCGACGGCTCGGGTCGCACCCATGCGCTCGGCGAGCGCCAGCCGGACGTCGTTCACGTCGGTGACGACGACGTGGCGGGCACCTGCTCGCTGGGCGATCGCCGCGGCCATCAGACCGATCGGTCCGGCACCGGTGACGAGCACGTCCTCGCCGACCAGGTCGAACGTCAACGCGGTGTGCACGGCGTTGCCGAGCGGGTCGAGGATCGCGGCGGTGTCGTCGTCGATGTGGTCGGGCACGGCATACGCGTTGAACGCCGGCACGGCGACGAACTCGGCGAACCCGCCGTCGCGCTGCACGCCGATGCCGACGGTGTTGCGGCACAGGTGACGGCGCCCGGCCCGGCAGTTCCGGCACACGCCGCAGGTGACGTGGCCCTCGGCGGTCACGCGCGTGCCGACCTCGACGGCACCGGTCTGCGCGGTGACCTGGTCGCCGACCTCGACGACGCGGCCCATGAACTCGTGCCCGATCGTCAACGGTGTCGGGACGGTCGCGGCTGCCCAGTCGTCCCACTCGTCGATGTGGAGGTCGGTGCCGCAGATGGCCATCCGCTCCACCGCGATCAGAACATCGGTCGGGCCGACCTCGGGGCGCGGCACGTCGGTCAGGGTCAGGCCGGGGCCCGGCTCGGTCTTGACGAGCGCCCGCATCAGGCGACGACCCCGAGCTCGCGTCCGACCTCGGTGAACGCGTCGATCGCCCGATCGAGTTGATCGCGGGTGTGGGCAGCGCTCATCTGGGTGCGGATCCGCGCCGTACCGTTCGGCACGACCGGGTACGAGAACGCGGTGACGTAGATGCCGCGGTCGAGCAGCGCGGCCGCGAACCGTTGGGCGAGCACGGCGTCGCCGAGCAGGACCGGGATGATGGGATGGCCCTCGCCGAGCAGCTCGAAGCCGGCCGCCGACATCCCGGCCCGGAAGTGCGCCGCGTTGTCGACGAGACGGTCGCGCAGGTCGTCGCCATCGCGGGCGAGCGCGATCGCCGCCCGTGCGCCGGCCAGCAGTGGCGGCGCCACCGCGTTCGAGAACAGGTACGGCCGAGCCCGCTGGCGCAGCAGATCGACGATCTCGCGGCGGGCGGCGACGAAGCCTCCCATCCCACCGCCGAGCGCCTTGCCGAGCGTGCTGGTGACGATGTCGACGCGGTCGGCCACGCCGTGCAGCGCCGGGGTGCCGCGTCCGTGCGGTCCGATGAACCCCGTCGCATGGCAGTCGTCGACCATCACGAGGGCGTCGTGCCGATCGGCCACCTCGCAGATGCCGGCGATGTCGGCGGCGACCCCGTCCATCGAGAACACACCATCGGTGACGATCAGCACGGTGCGGGCTCCGGCCGCCACGGCCTCGGCGGTCTTCCGGTCGAGATCGTCGAGGTCGCCGGTGTCGAACCGGTGGCGCCGCGCCTTGCACAGCCGGATCCCGTCGATGATCGACGCGTGGTTGAGCGAATCGGAGACGATCGCGTCCTCCGGACCGAGCAGCGGCTCGAAGACCGCGCCGTTCGCGTCGAAGCAGGCTGCGAACAGGATCGAATCGTCGACGTCGAGCCACTCGGCGATCTCGCGCTCGAGCTCGCGGTGCAGGTCGAGGGTGCCGCAGATGAACCGCACGGATGCCATTCCGAACCCGTAGCGGTCCATCGCCGATGTCGCGG
>JAUHYJ010000446.1 GCA_030425785.1 Acidimicrobiia bacterium
CCTCGACCAGGACGGCGAGTGCGGCGTCGAGGATGGCCTGTTCACGCTGTTCACGTTCTGCGGCCGGCAGGCGGCCGCGACGCTTCGTCGGTGTCACGGTTGACAACCGTACCACGTCGTACGTATCGTCTCTATCCGAACGACGAAGTACGGATAGTGCATCACCGGCATCGCTGACATCACCAACGAAGGACGACGACATGACCGACATGACCGACACGACCGAACGCACCGACGCGACCGGACGGATGGGCGCCACCGGGGCCGATCCCCACGAGCGGAGCGCCGCCATGCGAGCGGTCGCCGTCGCCGCCGTCGTGCTCTTCGGCGCCATCTTCGGGTTCTTCTACGCCTGGGTCTGTTCGACGATGTGGGGTCTCGACGACGCCGACCCTCGGGTCGCGATCGGCGCCATGCAGGCGATGAACGGGTCGGTGCGCAACGCCGTGTTCTTCCCGGCGTTCTTCCTCACCCCCGTCGTCGGGGCGGTCGCAGCCGGATTGCTCCGACGCCACGGCCGGCGGCGGGCGGCCGCGCTGTTCGCCGCCGCGTCGTTCGTGTACCTCGTCGGCGGCCTGATCCTCACCATGACGGTCAACGTGCCGATGAACGAGGATCTGGCCGAGGTCGTGATCCCCGACGACCTCGCGGCAGCCGGCGCGATCTGGGACGACTACTCGGGACGCTGGCAGGTGTTCAATCAGATCCGCACGGTCGCCTCGGGTCTGGCACTGGTGCTCGCTGCGACCGGCCTCACCCTGGTCGGCCGGCGAGACGCCTGACGGCCACGTCGACGCCGGAACGCGTCGGATGACGGTTCGTCAACTCGGTGTTGCCGGCACGAAGACGCGTCGGATGAGCGGCTCGTAGTAGCTCAGCTCGGGGCTCACGTAGTCGGGGTCGAACGCCGTCTGGTCGTACTTCGCGCAGAACTCCTCGGTGTACTCGTAGTACGGGCTGTCGGCGTAGCGATCGCGGGTGTCGCGGTCCATCCCGAGGTGATGCCAGAAGTAGTACCCCTGGAAGATGCCGTGGTGCTCGACCATCCAGTGGTTGGCCTCCGACACGAACGGCTTCACGATGCCGGCGGCGATCGACGGGTGGTTGTACGGGGCGAGCGTGTCGCCGATGTCGTGCAGCAGCGCGCACAGCACGTACTCGTCGTCGCGGCCGTCGTTCTCGGCCCGCGCCGCGGTCTGGAGTGAGTGCTCGAGCCGGGAGACCGGGAATCCGCCGTGGTCGCGTTCGAGCAGCCGGAGTTGCCGGATGATGTTCTCGCCGGCCATCGCCTGCGTGATCGGCAGCTGCGACGCGATGAGCTGCCAGTCGTCGCGCGTCGACTCCTCGAAGCTGGTGAAGGCCGCGCGGCGTGCCATCGGCTCCGTCGTCTCGCTCGTCGTCGGGAGGGTGTCGCTCATGGTCGAGATCGTACGTCGCGTCCGGGGATGTCAGCGATGGGGACGAGTTTCGGTAAGACTCTGAGGCGATGCCGAAGCTCTCCGAACTGCTCCGCGAGCAAACGACTCTCGATCGCGAACAGGTCGGCCATCTCAACCGCCTCGTCTCCGAATGGGGCATGCTCGCCGACTTCTGCTTCAGCGATCTGCTGCTGTACGTGCCCACCACGGACGGCCGTTGGGCCGTCGTCGCCCAGGTCCGACCCGCGACCGGCCAGACGATGTACCAGACCGACTGGGTCGGGGCGTGGGCGAGCGAACCCGAGATGGTGCTGCTCGACAAGGCGTTCGCGGCCGGCATGCCCGTCGAGGGTGAGGTGCAGTCCGACGACGTGCCGCCCGACACCCACCTGCGCGCCATCCCGGTCACCCACCAGGGCAACACGATCGGCGTCGTGACCCGCGAGTGGGTCGAGCAGCTCGGCCGCCGCCAGGGTGATCTCGAACGGGCCTACGGCGAGGTGTTCGAGCGGTTCGAGATGATGATGGTCGCCGGCGTCTTCCCGTTCTCGCACCGTGTCGGTGACTCGAGCGCGGCACCGCGGGTGGGTGACGGCGTCATGTTGCTCGACGCCGACGCCGAGGTGAAGTACGTCTCGCCGAACGCCAACTCGGCACTGCACCGCGTCGGCATCCAGGCCAGCGCCGTCGACATGCGGCTCGCGGAGCTCGGCTTCTACGACGGGCCCGTGCGCCAGGCGTTCGAGCGTCACGAGCCGGTGATCGAGGAGTTCGAGCAGGGCGCGAACGTCACCCTCCTGTGCCGATGCGTGCCGTTCGTCGACGGCGACCGAGTGTCCGGGGGTGTGCTGCTCATTCGTGACGTCACCGAGCTGCGCAAGCGCGACCGCCTGCTGCTCAGCAAGGACGCCACGATCCGTGAGATCCACCACCGGGTCAAGAACAACCTGCAGACGATCTCGTCGCTGTTGCGGTTGCAGGCCCGCCGGCTCACGCACCCCGAGGCGATCGCCGCGGTCGGCGAGTCGGTGCGGCGCATCCGCACCATCGCGCTCGTGCACGAGGCGCTGTCGCGCGAGCCCGGCGACGACGTCACCTTCATCGAGATCGTCCGGCCGCTGCTGCGGCTCGCCGAGGAGGGCCTGCAGTCGCCCGACCGCCCGATCCGGTTCACCGTGCAGGGCGACGGTGGCCGGATCCCCGCCGCGATCGCGACGCCGTTGTCGGTCGTGTTGACCGAGCTGCTCCAGAACGCCGTCGACCACGGCTTCCCGGAGGGATCCGGTGGTGGCTCGGTGACCGTCCGGCTGCACAACGACGACAGTGAGCTCCGGCTCTGGGTCGTCGACGACGGACGCGGCGTCGACGGTGGCTTCCGGCTCGACGAGGCCACCGGTCTCGGCCTGTCGATCGTCCGCACGCTGGTCACGACCGAGCTCAACGGGCGCATCGACATGCGCCCGTTGGCGACGGCCGACAGCGCGCGCGTCGGTCTGCCCGACTCGACCAAGCGCGGCACCGTGGTCGAACTCGCCGTGCCGATCGCCGACGAGTGACGCGGGTCGACCGGTGACCGGGTCCTTCACACGACCGGGTCGTGCGCGTGACCGGGTCCGGAGCGTGATCGGATCGAGGTCAGGGGCGTGACCTAGGTCGGGGGCGTGATCTCCGCCTCGTGGATCCAGCCCTGCGGGGGTGGTTCGATCATCTCGGCCAGGATCGCCGTCATCATGGCCGGCGCCGCCGGGCCCGAGAAGTGGATCCGGTCCGGCCGCACCGGCTCGCCGTCGATCGTCGCGTCGCAGCGGTCGTCGGCGCACAGCATCGACGCGACGTCGACGATGCGCGCCGCGGGGGCGTTGGCGTCGACCCAGTCGGTCAGGAGTTCGCGTACGCAGTCGAACAGCGCCGGGATGCCGTCCGGACCGACCGGGGGGCCCTCCCAGTTGGCGGGCGAGACGAAGTAGACCGGTGCGCCGCTCGCGTGCAGGTCGGCCAGCGCCAGGTCGTACAGGCCGCGCACGTGATCGGCGAGCTCGGGCTCGCACTGGGTCTGCATGCGGCCGTCGCGGTACCAGCCCCACCACCCCGCGTACGCGACGATGACGGCGTCCGGCTGGTAGGCGACGACGTCGGGCCTCCACGCGTCGATGAGATCGCGGCACGCCTCGGGCTCCCAGTCGCCGTTGAAGTACTGCATCCGCTCGCGATCGAAGCCGCACCCGGCCGCCGCCCGCGTGAACACCTCGATCCCGACGTCGTCCGCGATCGCCGTCAGTTCTCTTGCGACCGACTCGCCGAGCGAGTCGCCGGCGACGTAGATCCGCATCGGGCGTCCGTCGGGGCGCGGCACCACGGATGGGCTCGCAGCCACCGGCGCAACGGTCGATGACGGCGCGGGCGTGACGGCAGGTGGGACGGAGGCAGGTGGGA
>JAUHYJ010000447.1 GCA_030425785.1 Acidimicrobiia bacterium
TCGATCCCTGGCGATCATCGGCACGCTCGCGCTGACGATCCCCGCATCCGCCGCGTTCGCGGTCGAACCGCCCGAAGACCCGTCCGAGCGGTTCGCGACCGCTCCGACGACCGGCCAGCTCTCCGCCTCGGTGAGCCCGCACGTCGTATCGCCGCAGGGCGATGTCGCCGTCGTCGTCGAGATGGAGGGCGACCCGGTCGCTGTCGTCGAGGCGGAGTCGGGCGATGAGCTCAGCGAGGGCCAGAAGGAGTCCATCAAGGACGACCTGAAAGCCTCCCAGGATGCGATCGTCGACGACATCGCGGCAGCCGGCGGAGACGTGCAGGGGCAGATGCAGTCCGCGTACAACGGCATCCAGGCGACCGTCCCGGCCGACGAGGTGGACGCGGTCGCCGACCTCCCCGGAGTCGTGGCGGTGCACCCGGTCGAGACGCTCACCATCGACAACGCGGTCTCGGTGCCCTTCCTCGGCGTCCCCGAAGTGTGGGAGAGCACGGGCTACACCGGTCAGAACGTCAAGGTGGCGGTCATCGACACCGGCATCGACTACACGCACGCGACGTTCGCCGGTCCCGGAACGGTGGCGGCCTACGAAGCCGCGTTCGCCACATCGACGGCTCCCGCCGACGCCGCGCTGTTCGGCCCCGACGCCCCCCGCATCAAGGGCGGCTACGACTTCGTCGGCGATGACTACGACGCCACCGTCGACGGCAGCATCCCGCAACCGGACCCGAACCCTCTGGACTGCCAGGGGCACGGTTCGCATGTCGCGGGCACGGCCGCGGGCGGGGGCGTGAACGCCGACGGCACGTCCTACACCGGCCCGTACGACACGACCACCCCGTCGGTCGACTTCGCCGTCGGACCCGGCGTCGCGCCGCAGGCCGACCTGTACGCGCTGCGCGTGTTCGGATGCGCGGGGTCGACCAACGTCACCATCCAGGCCATCGACTGGGCCGTCGACAACGACATGGACGTCATCAATATGTCCCTGGGGTCGAGCTTCGGCCGCGCCGACGACCCGACCGCTGTCGCCGCGACGAACGCGGTAGGCGCGGGCGTGGTCGTCGTCGCCTCCGCCGGGAACAGCGGTCACAACCCCTACATCACGGGGTCGCCCGGCTCGGGAGAGGGTGTCATCTCGGTGGCCGCGCTCGACAGCACCGAGACGTTCCCCGGCGCGACGATCTCGATCGGGGAAGGCGAGGTCACCGCGATCAACGCGAACGGCGCCGACCTGGCAGGCATCGGGGCACTCGAGGTCGTGCGGGTGACCGACGACCCGGCCACACCGGAGAACGAGGCGCTCGGATGCTCCGCGGCCGCCTTCGAGGCGACCGGTGTCACAGGAGCGCTGGCGGTCGTCGATCGCGGCACCTGCGCCCGTGTCGCGAAGGCGATCTACGGTGAGCAGGCCGGGGCGGCCGCGGTGGTCATGGTCAACAGCAGCGACGACTTCCCCCCGTATGAGGGATCGATCACCGCGAACCCGGACACCGGCGATGCCTTCGAGGTCACCATCCCGTTCCTCGGGGTGCGGTCGAGCGACGGACCGACGCTCACCGCGGCCGTGGGGTCGTCCGCGTCCCTGTCGCCGACGGACCTGGACAACCCCGGCTTCCGTGGCTACGCGAGCTTCACGTCCGGCGGGCCCCGCAACGGCGACGGGGCGATCGGCCCGGATGTCGTCGCGCCGGGCGTCTCGACATCCTCCGCCGAGGTCGGCAGCGGCGCCGGCGCGTCGATCAAGTCGGGCACGTCGATGGCGGCCCCGCACGTCGCGGGCGTCGCGGCACTCGGCATCGAGGCGCATCCGGAATGGAGCGCCGACGACGTCGCGGCGTCCATCGTCTCGACCGCGGACCCGCAGAACGTCGCCGATGAGGAGCAGCGTCTCGGCGGTGTCGGTCTCGTGGATGCCGCCGAGGTGGTCTCGACCTCGGTCGTCGCGACAGGGGACCCCTACCGCACGGAGAACGGCTGGATGCGGGATGCGGGGCTGAGCTTCGGGTTCCAGGAGTCGGCGTATCTCTTCGGCGGGCTCAAGCGCATCGTCATCGAGAACCACGGCGACGCCACCGTCCGGTACACGGTGTCGACGGAGGCATCCGCGCAGTCCGAAGCCGCCACGGTGCGCATGAGCAGGACCTCGGTGTCGGTCAAGCCGGGCAAGCGTGCGAGTGTGTGGGTCACGCTCGGCGTTCGTGCGACCGACGTCCCCGGATCGCTCGGATCGGACTCGTTCATGCACCACGAGGTCTCGGGCGACGTGGTCCTCTCTTCGGACTCGCAGACCCTGCGTGTGCCGTACCTGCTCGTCCCGCGCTCGAACAGCAAGGTGACGGTGAGCGGCACGCTCACGACGAGGACGGCCGGCGAGCAGACGCTGCGCGTACGCGACCGCCGCGGCGCGATCGCGACCGCCGCCGACTTCTACACGTGGGGTCTGACCGACAAGAGGGACCTCGCGAAGGATGCGGGAGGGTCGGGCTACGACCTGCGAGCGGCCGGTGTGCAGTCGTTCGACATCGGCGGCGACCAGCTCCTTGTCTTCGCGGTGAACACCCACGACCGCTGGTCGACCGCCGCGGTCAACGAGTTCGATGTGGAGATCGACGTCGACCGTGACGGAACGGCCGAGGCCATTCTCTTCTCGTACGACTCGGGTGCCGTGCGCGCGGGGGAGTTCAACGGACTGACGGAGGTGTTCCTGCAGACCGCGAGCGGTGGGCTGTACGCCACCGGGTACCTGGCTCAGGCGCCTACCGACAGCAGCACGATCCTCCTGCCGGTCAACGCCAGCATGCTCACGCAGCTCGTCGGTCTCGATGAGACCACGGGGCCGTTCGCCTACGGCGTCTCGAGCTACTCGCTCGAGTCGGAGACGTCGGACGCGTTCGAGGGCACCGCGCTGTACGACCCCTGGGCGCCCGCGCTGAGCAACGGGCAGTACGTCGCGGTGGAGCGCAACGGCTCGGCATCGGTCGATGTGACCGTCGACCCGGCGGCCGTAGCCGAGCAGAAGCCGTTGGGCGTGATGGCGGTGGTGTTCGACAACGCCTCGGGCAAGGAAGAAGCGCAGCTCGTGCAGGCGCGTCGCTGATCGGGTGAGCGGTGTGGGGCGGTCGATCGGTGCGAGCGGCCGCCCCGAGCCGCGCGCGGCGGGCTCAGCGTTCGCAGAGCACCGGCTGGTCGGTCTCTCCGAACCGGTAGTCGTACGATTCGCCGGCGACGGTGACGATGACCCGCATCCCGTCGATCAGGGCCTGCGTGTACGACTGGCCTGGCTGCGCGCAGCCGAGCGCACCGCTCGACCACGTGATCGCCTCGGCAGAGACAAAGGTCGGCTCGCCGGAGACACCGCGGGCGGCGAGGTCGGCCTCGATCGCTGTTCGCCGTGCGTCGGGCAGAGAGACGGGGGATCCCGTCGGAGCAGCCGATGGGCCCACGGGTCCCGGGGTGGTCGTCTGAAAGGGCGGGCGGCTCGTCTCGGGCTCTGGCACGGTCTCTCCCGTCGGTGCGCATCCGGTCAACAGCACGACGAGCACGGCCACGGTGGCGAGGCGTTCGCGGGGCTGTCTCATCGTCACTCCATCGTGGACGGCAAATGCTCGAACGGGAAGGCCTACCGGGCAGGCAGGACCTGCACACGGTCGCTGTCGACGATCTCTTTGCCCAGCGGCATCAGCGAGATCGGCACCATCTTGAAGCTCGCGATGCCCAGCGGAATCCCGATGATCGTGATCATCATCGCGATGCCGGTCATGATGTGGCCGAGCGCGAGCCACCACCCGGCGAGGATGACCCAGATCACGTTGCCGAGGAAGGATCCGACGCCCGCCCCGGGC
>JAUHYJ010000005.1 GCA_030425785.1 Acidimicrobiia bacterium
GCTCGGCGCAGGTGTCGCGCCAGGCGAGTGATCGGTAGCCGTTGCCGTTGTCGGTCAGGATCCGCTCGATCGTGATGCCGTGTTCGGCGAACCAGGCGACAGCTCGCTCGAGGAACGCAACGCAGTTGTCACGGTTCTCGATGCCGGCGAACTCGGAGTAGGCGAGTCGGGAGTAGGCGTCGATCGCTGTGTGGATGTAGGTGTAGCCCGAACCCTGTTTGCTCATCGATCCGTTGCGGGTGCCGGCGCGGCCGTGGATCTTGTGGCCACCACCGTCGGGAACGCGGGCGAGTTTCTTGACATCGATATGGACCAACTCGCCAGGCCGGTCAGTGTGGATCCGTCGGATCACCCGACCAGTCGGCCGATCCATCCACGCCAGACGGTTCATGTTGTGACGCACGAGTACCCGATGCACCGTCGACGCCGGCACCCCCACGATCCCAGCGATCCGATCAGGACCCAGTCGGCGCTTGGTGCGCAGGTGCACGATCTTGCGTTCCATCGGCGCCGGTGTCCGGTTCGGGGACCGATGCGGTCGACTCGAGCGATCCACCAGCCCGGTATCGCCCTCGGCCTGCCAACGCGACCACCATTTGTGGGCGCACTGGCGAGAGATGTTCATCGATTCCGCCGCCGCGGCGACCGACCAACCAGAGTTGATCCGATCGATCAAGCGTCGTCGACCCTCCGGGGTCAACGGAGCGTTACGGTGCATGGCGAGCCTCCTGGGAGATGTGTGTTGCCGTCAGACAGCTCCACACTCGCCCCGGAGGCTCACCTATACGCGGATGTCAACAACGTCCCTGGCAGCAACAGCTAGCGCGCGTCGAGCAGGGCGTTGCCGCGTTCGACGTCGGCGACGTGGTGCACCGGGTCGTGGAGGAGGTAGCGGGCGAAGGTGTCGACGGTGAAGTCCGAACCGTTGTCGCGGTAGCCGTGCCGTCCCCACTGGTCGTCGCGCACGGTGTCCCACACCGCCGCGTGCGACGAAGCGGCATGGGCGAGCTCGACCAGCACGGTGGCGGGGTCCTGGTCGCCGTAGCGCTCGGCGACGGCCGTGGCGTCCTGGTCCCAGTTCTCGAACGTCGGGTCGTCCTGGTCGAGCATCAGGCGCAACCGGAACTCGAAGATGCGATGGACGTCGCGTACGTGGCACGCGTACTCGAGCGCCGACCACTGGCCCGCGCTCGGCCGGACGGCGACGTCGTCGCGATCGAGTAACCCCGGCCATCGTGCCGCATTCGCCCGGATCGCGTCCCCGACCGTCGAACGATCGACCGACGCGGCGTCGAACCCACATTCCGGACACGGCGTCGACAACACCCACGTCCAATCCTTGCCATCCGGCTCGATCGTCATGCGCCGACGGTAGCAACGCGCCCTCCACGACGAGCCCAACGTTCCGGCCCCACTGACGAGGACCCTCCGAGTCGCCATCAAGGTTCCGAGACGGGATCGGATCGTCCGAGTGCAAGGCGCGACGAGCCCGAGCCATCTCGAGATGGCGAGCGGCGAGGCGGAACGCAGCAATCGGACGATCCGGCCCGCCTCAGCCGTGGAGGGCGTCGACGGAGAGCATGCCCGGGGCGCTCCGCAGCTCGTCGAGCACCTCGCCCGGCACCTCGGCCGTCGTGGCCAGCAGCATCATCGCGAGATCGGATTCCGGCACGCGGCCGACGTCCATGTCCGAGATGTTGATCTGGTGGTTCCCGAGCACAGTGCCGACGGTGCCGATCACGCCGGGACGATCGTCGTTGCTGATGACCAGCATGTGCTCGGCGGGCGGCACGTCGAAGCCGTGGCCGTCGATCTCGACGATCCGGTGCTCGCTGCGGCGACCGGGCACCGCCGAGAAGGTGCCGCTGATGCTGTGGTGGTTGTCGCACTGCAGCGTGATCAGGTTGACGTACTCGTCGCTGACGGTGCTGTTGACCTCGCGCATCGTGATGCCGGCCGCCTTGGCCATGCCCGGTGCGTTCACGTAGCTGACCGGTTCGTCGGTGAGCCGGCTGAAGAAGCCCTTGAGGACCGCCAACCCGATGATGCGGGTGTCGTACTCGGCGATCTCCCCCTGGCAGACGACCTCGAACGAGTCGGGCGAACTGCGATGGAGCGAGCCGTAGAGCCGACCGAGCGTCTCGGCCAGCGCGAGGAACGGCCGCAGCTTCTCGTGCGGCTCCGCAGCGTCGACGTTGACCGCCCACGGGACGAAGTCGCCGGCGAGGGCGAGCTGCACCATGTCGGCGATCGCGTCGCCGGCCTTGTCCTGGGCTTCGCGGGTCGAGGCGCCGAGATGCGGCGTGACGACGACCGACGGCAATTCGAACAATGGCGACTCGGTCGTCGGCTCGGTGTCGAAGACGTCGAGGGCGGCACCGGCGATCACGCCGTCGCGAATGCACTCGGCGAGATCGGCCTCGTCGACGATGCCGCCGCGTGCCACGTTGACGATGCGCAGGCTCGGCTTGGCCTTCATCATCAGGTCGCGGTCGATGAGCCCGGCCGTCTCCTTGGTCTTCGGCAGATGGATCGTCAGGAAGTCGGACTCGGACATCACCTGGTCGAGCTCCATCAGCTCGACGCCCATCTGCCGGCCACGTTCGGGCGACACGAACGGGTCGTAGGCGACGAGTCGCATCTGGAACGCCTTCGCGCGGTCGGCGACCAGCTTGCCGATCCGGCCGAGGCCGACGACGCCAAGGGTCTTGTCGGCGAGCTCGACGCCCTCCCACTTGCTGCGCTCCCAGCGTCCGTCGACGAGCGCGGCGTGAGCCTGGGGCACGTTGCGAGCCTGGGCGAGCAGCAGCGCCATCGTGTGCTCGGCGGCGGAGATGATGTTCGACTGCGGCGCGTTGACGACCATGACGCCGCGAGCCGTCGCCGCCACCACATCGACGTTGTCGAGGCCGATGCCCGCTCGGCCGACGACGATCAGCTCGTCGGCGGCGCCGAGCACCTCGGCGTCGACCTGGGTCGCCGATCGGATGATCAGGGCGTGTGCACCGACGATCGCATCGACGAGTTGGTCGTGCGAGAGGTCGAGACGGACGTCGACGTCGTGGCCAGCGGCCCGCAGGCGGTCGAGTCCGCCCGCGGCGATGGCTTCGGTCACCAGGATGCGCGACATGGCCCCATGCTTATCGGCCATCGGCGCCATTCCAGCGGATCGATGCTGCAGTTGAACGAATGGTCAAACGCCCGGTCGGGACGATGGCGAGCGCCGACGGCGACCCCGACGACGACGACGGTGGGCGCGAACATGCGCCGGTCGTCCCCGACCGGGTACCGTCGACGGCCATGGCCGACCCCGACATCGAGATCCGCACCCTCGACACCGCGGCCGAGATGGACGAGGCCGTCACCGTGTTCTCCCAGGTCTGGGGGTCGGCTGCCCCGCTTGTCGGCGTCGAGCTCCTGCAGGCGATCGCACACGCGGGTGGGTACGTCGTCGGGGCCTACAGCGGCGACACCATCGTCGGCGCGTCGTTCGGTTTCCTCGGGCGCCACGACGGCGCCGAATCGCTGCACAGCCACGTCACCGGGATCCTGCCGGGTGTGCAGCTCGGAGGGGTCGGCCGCCAGATCAAGAACCATCAGCGCGAGTGGGCAGCGGATCGTGGCATCGCCTGGATCACCTGGACGTTCGACCCCCTCGTCCGTCGGAACGCCTGGTTCAACATCGAGGTGCTCGGCGTCCACGTCTCGCGCTACCTCCGCGACTTCTACGGCACGCTCGACGACCTCATCAACGGCGACGACGAGACCGATCGGCTGCTCGTCGCCTGGCCGACCGATCCGTCCGTGCCGGCGCCCGCCGGTCACCCCGGCGGCACGACGGTGCGGGTGCCGACGCCCGACGACATCGTCCGTCTCCGCCGCACCGACCCCGCCGACGCCCACGAGTGGCGGCTCCGGCTACGCGACGACCTCGGCGGCGCCCTCGACGCCGGCGGCATCGTCACCGGCTTCACGCGCGACGGCCAGTACGTCGTCTCGAAGGCCGGCTGACGTGCGGCTCGAACAACTCGAGCTCCGCCGCATCGCGATCGACCTCGTCGTGCCGTTCCGTACGAGCTTCGGGACCGAGACGTCGCGTGACGTCCTGCTCGTGCACGTCACGACCGACGTCGGCGACGGCTGGGGCGAATGCGTCGCGATGACGGAGCCGGTCTACTCCCCCGAGTTCGTCGACGGCGCTCAGCTCGTCATCCGCGACCACTTCTGGCCGGTGCTCGCGTCAGCCGGCGAGGTCCGTGCCGCCGACGTCGAGCCGTTGCTCGCGCATCTGCACGGCCACCCGATGGCCAAGGCGGCGCTCGAGGCGGCGCTGCTCGACGCCGAGCTGCGGGCCGAGGGGTCGAACCTGCACGCTCGATTCGGCGGCGACCGCGACCGCGTCCCGAGCGGCGTCTCGGTCGGCATCTTCCCGACGCTCGACGAGCTGCTGGCGCAGGTGCAGGGGTACGTCGACGAGGGCTACGCCCGGATCAAGATCAAGATCGAACCCGGCTGGGACCTCGAACCCGTGCGGCTCGTCCGCGACCTGATCGGGCCCGACATGGGCCTGCAGGTCGACGCCAACACGGCGTACGCGCGCACCGACATCGACCACCTCTGCCGGCTCGACGAGTTCGACCTGCTCCTGATCGAGCAACCGCTGCCCGAAGAGGATCTGCTCGGACACGCCCAGCTCGCCGCGGCCTCGTCGACACCGATCTGCCTCGACGAATCGATCGTGTCGATCCGTACTGCGGCCGACGCGATCGAGCTCGGCGCCGCCGAGATCATCAACATCAAGCCGGGCCGCGTCGGGGGCTACCTCGCTGCGCGTCGGATGCACGATCTCTGCGTCGACCGCGGCGTGCCGGTCTGGTGCGGCGGCATGCTCGAGACCGGCATCGGTCGCGCCGCGAACGCAGCGCTGGCTGCGCTCCCGGGGTTCACCCTGCCGGGCGACATCAGTGCCTCGTCCCGCTTCTACGCCCGCGACATCGTCACCGAGCCGATCACGGTCGACGACGGACACGTGGCCGTGCCGACCACGCCGGGCCTCGGCTTCGAGCTCGACCACGAGTTCCTCGACGCGATCACGACCTCGGTCGAGCAGGTCCGAACCGAGCACGCCTGACGCCGCGTGCAATCGGGTCGGCGTCGGTACCCTTCCGGCATGCACCAGTTCCTGTCGGACGAGTGGTTCGAGGCCGCCGAGTCGCTGCGGGAGAAGTACGCCGACCGGCTCCCCGAGCCCGTGATCGAGGTCCGGATCAACCAGGTCATCACCGACGTGCCGTTCGGCGACGGGACCGTGTACGCGTACATCGACACGACCGGGGGCGCTGCAGTACTCGAGCTCGGCGAGCTCGACGAGGCGGACGCGGTCGTCACGACCGACTACGAGACGGCGCGCATCTTCATCGTCGACCAGGATCCGGCGCTCGCCATGCAGGCGTTCCTGTCCGGCAAGGTGATCGTCCAGGGCGACATGATGAAGCTGATGGCCGCCCAGGCCCAGGCCGCCCAGACCGAGAGCGAGGCGGCGCTCGAACTCGCCGCCGAATTGCGCGACATCACCACCTGACCCACCCCCGTTCTGGTCGGAGTTCCGGCACGGGGCCCCCGTTCTGGTCGGAGTTCCGGCACAGGGCGCTCGTTCTGGTCGGAGTTCCGGCCGCACTACCGTCACATTCTCCGACCAGAACGTCAGGCCGGCGCCGACTTCCCGACCAGAACGGCGGCGGGTCAGCGATCGACGAAGGTCTGCATCGCGTCGTCGAGCTCGTCGAGCTGCCAGCGCACGGGGCGCTCGATCGAGTCGCCGGTCAGCCCCCACGGCTCGAGCCGGCGGACGGTGCCGCCCTGCACGTAGAACGCAGCCCCGTTGAACGGGCAGCCGGCGCCGGCCAGGTAGGCGACGACCGGGGCGACGTTGGCGGGGTTCCACTGATCGAACCCCTCGCCCGGTGCCTGCATGATCTCGGGCAGGCCGGGCGACGAGAGCGTCAGGCGCGTCCGCGCGCCCGGCAGCACACAGTTCGACACCACGCCGTACTGGGCGAGCTCGGCTGCGGCGATCTGGCTGAAGGTGACGATGCCCGACTTGGCCGGGCCGTAGTTCGACTGGCCGGGGTTGGCGTAGATGCCCGACGTCGAACTGGTGTGGACGAGGTTGCGGCGACGATCGCTGCCGGCGTGCGCCTGCTCGCGCCAGTACGTCGCAGCCCACTTGGTCGGTGCGGCGTGGCCCTTCAGATGGACCCGGATCACTGCGTCGAAGTCCTCCTCGGTCATCTTCACGATGGTCGAGTCGCGCAGGATCCCGGCGTTGTTGATGAGGATGTCGAGCTCACCGAACGCGTCGAGGGCGTGTTGCACCATGGCCTCGGCACCGTCCCAGCTCGCCACGTCGGCATGGTCGGCGACCGCCTCGCCACCGTCGGCGACGATCTCGTTCACGACCGTGGTCGCGGCCGATTCGTCGCAGCCCTTCCCCTCGTTGGTCACACCTCGGTCGTTGACGACGACCCGGACCCCGCGCGCAGCCAGATAGCGGGCGTACTCGCGTCCGAGGCCTCGCCCGGCGCCGGTGACGATCGCAACGCGACCCTGCAGTTCGACCATGGTTCCTTCCTGCGCCCGGAGGCGCACTGGAACCGTAGCAACCGCGCTGATCAGGTCGTCAATGCGTCGATCAGCACCTCGGTGCCGCGTCGGAAGGTGGCACCGACCTCGGGTTCGGCACCGTCGATCGTGACCGAGAGCAGCTCACCTTCGGCGTCGCCGAAGTTGAGTCGCGGCACGAACCCGGCCTCGATGAGCAGGTCGGCGGCTTCGGTGTAGTTCGCGGCGCCCGACAGGTCGGGGAACGGCACGACGTCGGGCCCCTTCGACACCACGACGGTCACCGTGGCGCCACGTTCGACCTCGACGCCCGGTTCGGGCACCTGCCGGAGCACGAGCCCGGCGGCCACGTCGTCGCTGAACTCCTCGGATTCCTCGACGTAGACGAGCTGCAGCCCCTCGACGGTGCCGCGTGCGTCGGTCGACGGCACGCTGCGGATGTCGGGAACGGTGCGCGGCGCCGGACCGGCGGAGACGACCAGTTCGACCATCGTCTCCGGGAGCACCCGCGAGCCGGCCCCGAGGGTGGGGTCACCCGGCACCGACCACGAGATCACGATCCCGGGCGGAACGTCCTCGTCGAACTCCTCGCGCACCTCCGCGACGAGACCTCGCTCGTTCAGGTCGGTCTGTGCCTCTCCGAGCGTCAGCCCGGTCGAGTCCGGCAGCTCCCGCAGCCGCGGACCGTCGCTCACGACGAGGAGGAACGGCTCGCCCTCCGCGAGCGACACCCCGGCCGAGGGCGCGGTGCGCACGACCTCGCCCTTCACGGGGACGATGTCGGACTGCTCGCGCTCGACGACGACTTCCCAGTCGTTGGCGGCGATCGTGTTGCGCGCCTCGGCCTCGGGCACGCCGACGAGGTCGGGCACGACGTACTCGGGCGTCTGGAACAGACGGCTCGCGAGGATGCCGAGCACGATGAGCGCGGCGACGAGCAGCAGCGCGAGGAGCGACTTCCACGGGAACCCGCGGCGACGACGCGGCACCACCGCCGCGGTGGCGGCCGGCGTGACCGGCATCGGCGTCGTCGCCGCGACCGGGCGATCGTCAGCCTCCCGGGCCGCCTCGTGCTCGATGACACCGACCGCGGCCGCCTCGCCGCGTCGGCCGTCGAAGTCGGAGTCGATCGGGAGGATCACGAGTTCGTCGCCCGACGTCGTCGGGATCGGCTGATCGGGCTCGGCCTCGACGATGACCGGCGGTGGCGGCACGTCGTCGGGCTCGTCCGGTTCGTCGGCGGCGGCGACCCCGGCCGCGCCGATCACGAGCGGCGCGGTCGGGATGCCACCGTCGTCGGACGCAGCGTCGGCACCGTCGGCCGTGGTCGGTGATTCGTCCGACACGACGGCGCCGGCACGGTCGTCGTCGGAGCCAGCGTCGTCGGACGTCCCGTCGTCGGAGCCCGCGTCGTCGGAGCCCGCGTCGTCGGAGCCCGCGTCGTCGGGCGTCGCCGGCACGACGAGGACGTCGGCACCCGCCGGCGGGCGCGTGACGCCGCCGGTCGGGTCGTCGGGCGATCGCATCTGATCGACCGGTGTCTCGAACAGGCCGGTCGACAGCAGCGGGATCGGCTCGGGTCGCGGCAGCTTCGACGCCGCCTGCATCAGACCCTGCCCGAACTCGGCGGCCGTCGCACGTTCCTCGGCGTCGGGACGCCCGGCCCGTTCGAACACGGCCGCGAGCGGGCCGAGATCGGCCGAGACCGGCATGAGCTTGCCGACGCGGGCCGCCAGCGTCGCCACCGTCGAGTCCGTCTTGAACGGGAGCTCGCCGGTGACGGCCTCGTGGAGCGACAGCGCGAGCGCGTAGACGTCGGCACGTCCGTCGATCTCGCCGCCGAGGCCCTGCTCGGGGGCGGCGTACCAGGCGACGTGGTTCGGCACCGCGTCGGGCGTCTCCCACGCCGCCTCGCCCAGCAGGCGGGCGAGGCCGAGGTCGGCGATGCGCAGCTGCCGGTCGTCACCGAAGACGAGCTTGGCCGGGGACAGCTCGGTGTGGACGAATCCGCGCCGATGGGCGTAGTGCAGGCCGCGACAGGCGTCGAGACCGACACTCAGCGCCTGCGAGGGCGAGAGGCGGCGACCGCGGTCGAACAGGTCACGCAGGCTGCCGCCGCCCAGGCGCTCGGTGACCACGTAGGCGGTCGAGATGTCGCCGAGCGGGGCGATCCCCCAGTCGTAGACGGCGACGATGTGCTGGTGGCTCAGCGCCGCCACCCGCTGCATCTCGTCGTCAAAGCGCTCGCGGAAGCTCGGCGACGCCGCGATCGACGGACGGAGCAGCTTGATCGTCACCGGACGTCCGGTCTCGACGTCGGTGCCGTCGTAGATCGTGGTGTTCGCGCCCGACGACACGTGCTGCTGCAGCTGGTAGCGATCGACGATCAGGCGCCCGACCAGGGCCGACGGATCGCCGCTGCGGCGCTCGGGGGGCTCCTCCGTGCTCACGATGCCCGAACGCTACCGCCTCGGCCCGCAGGTGCGGGTGACGCCCCGGCTCGCAATTCGGGCCGCTCGGTGGCCCAATTCGTGCCGTCGCCCGGCATCCTGGTGTGGTGACCGACACCCGCGTCGACACCGCTGTCGAACCTCCTGCCGAGCCGCCCGCCGAGCCGCCGGTCGAGCCTCCGGTCGACGAGCGCCCGGCGCCCCCGCCGCGACGCCGCATCGACAAGACCCTCCTGATCGTCTCGCTCGTCGTGGGCCTCGGGCTCACGCTCGTGATCCGCGGACTGTTCATCGGCGTCACCGGCGACGAGCGCGCCGATCTGCCCGACGCCGTCACCGAGGTACTCCCGGTCCCGGAGGCCGAGCAGGCACTCAGCCAGACCAACGTGTTCGTCGACCTCGAATCGGGCTTCACCGGCGTGTTCGTCATCGACGGCGTCGAGATCCCGACGGTGAACATCGACGAGCTGAGCAGCGACACCGTCGACCCGGGCGCGCAGGTCGCCGTGCCACCGGTGACCGTGTACGAGCCGGGCAACGCGACCCTCACCTTCACGCCCGGCTCCGACGCGCCGATCACCGAGTTCGGCGAAGGCGAGCACCAGGTCACCGTCCGCTACTGGCCGATCGACGAAGGCCCGCAGCGAGCGCGCACGTACACCTGGACGTTCAACGTCATCTGACGTCAGCTCAGAGCCGGGCCGTCAGTCGAGCACGGCGTCGATCGGCAACGGCTCGGCATCGGCCGCGAGGTCGATGCGGATCGCCTCGACGTACTCCCACGCCGGGCAGTCGGGATCGCCCGTGCTCATGATCTCGACCTCCAGTCGCAACTCGCCGTCGGCGACGTCCGCGGCGAGCCCGGGCAGCGCCGGACATCCGCCGGTCCGGTAGCTCAGCACGACATCGAATCGCGGATCGTCGAGTCGCGCATCGTCCGGGTCACGGTCGACGGCGACCTCGCCCGGCGGTGGACCGCCGTCGACGGTGAAGGCCTCCGCGAGCAGCACGGCACCACCGGGGTCGTCGATCGACACCAGCTCGACGCCGGCTGCGAGGTCGTCGATCGACACCGCGACCGCGTCCGGGTCGCCGGGACCGCACGCGACGAGCACGGCCACGACGGCGACCCGAAACGCACCGCCGACGGCGCTCACGGTGCGAGCACGGCGTCGACCAGGGCGGCGGCGTGGATCTGCGTCGTCGGGAAGTAGGGCAGGGCCACGTCGTCCGGGCCGACGAGCAGCTCGATCTCGGTGCAGCCCGCGATCACCCCCTCGGCGCCCCGCTCGGCGAGCCGGTCGATGATCGCCAGGTAGCGGCGGCGCGAGCCGTCGTCGACGACGCCCTGGACGAGTTCGCCGTAGATCACGTCGTGGACGGTCGTGCGATCGGGTTCGTCCGGCACGAGCACCCTCAGCCCGTGGTCACGCAGGCGGCCGGCGTAGAAGTCGTGCTCCATCGTGTAGCGGGTGCCGAGCAGCGCGACCGACCCGATGTCGGCGGCCGTCACCGCCTCTGCCGTCGCATCGGCGAGATGCACGAAGCGGGCATCGACGGCCGACTCGATCCGGTCGGCGAGCAGGTGCATCGTGTTCGTGCACAGTCCGATCACCTCGCACCCGGCGGCTTCGAGCATCCGGGCGTCGTCGGCCAACAGGTCGCCGGCGCGCTCCCACTCCCCCGTTGCCTGGAGCTCTTCGATCGCCGCGAAGTCGTAGCTCCGCACCAGCAGATCGGCCGAGTGCACACCGCCGAGGCGATCGCGCACGCCCCGGTTGATCAGCTGTTCGTAGAGCACCGAGCTCTCCCAGCTCATCCCGCCGAGCAGACCGAGACGCTTCATCACCCGTCCCCGGCGCCGGTGATCTCCGCGACGACGGCGTCGGGGTCGGCCAGCAGCTCGTCGAACCGCTCGGCGGGCACGATCGGCGTGCCGTTCGACTCGGCCTTGGTGAGCTTGCTGGCACCGGCGCCCTCACCGACGACGAGCGCGAACGTCTTCTTCGACACGCTGCCGGGGCTCTTGCCGCCGCGCATCGTGATCGCTTCCTCGGCTTCCTCACGGTTGAGGCCCGGCACCGTGCCGGTGACGACGACCGTCCGACCCTCGAGCGTCTGGGGGATCGCCGCCCGGGCGGCCGCAGCCGCTTCGGCGGCCGCAGGGTCGCCGAAGTTGATGCCGGCATCACGGAGCCGCTCGATGTACGCGCGGTTGGCGTCGAGGTCGAGCCACTCGCGCACCGTCGTCGCGATCACCCCGCCGACGCCGTCGACCGCCGCCAGCTCGTCGGCGGACGCGGCGATGATGTTGTCGAGGGTGTGGAATTCGGCGGTGAGCGCCTGCGACGCGGCCGGGCCGAGATGGCGCACCCCGAGCGCCGTGAGCAGGCGGGGCAACGGCTGCTGCTTCGACGTGTCGATCTCGGCGACGAGGTTGCTCGCACTGGTCTCGCCGACCCGGTCGAGCTCGACGAGTTGCTCGACGGTGAGCGAGTAGAGGTCGGCCGGATCGTGGACGAGCCCGGCTGCCGTCAGCTTCTCGACCATCTGCTCGCCGAGGCCCTCGATGTCCATCGCGCCCCGGCTCGCCCAGTACGCGACCTTCTGGTCGCGCTGCGCCGGGCAGTCGAGGGCGACGCAGCGGGTGTCGGCCTCGCCCTCGGGGCGCACGAGCGGGTTGCCGCAGGCTGGGCACTCGGTCGGGAACACCCACGGCTCGGCGTCGTCGGGCCGCATCGCCAGCACCGGGCCGACGACCTCGGGGATCACGTCGCCCGCCTTGCGCACGATGACGGTGTCGCCAGGGCGCACGTCCTTGAGGGCCACCTGGTCCTGGTTGTGCAGGGTCGCCATCGACACCGTCGACCCGCCGACGAACACCGGCTCGAGCACCGCGAACGGCGTCGCCCGCCCGGTGCGGCCCACCGACACCTGGATGTCGCGGAGCAGCGTCGTTCGCTCCTCCGGAGGGAATTTGTAGGCGATCGCCCAGCGCGGCGCCCGCGAGGTGACGCCGAGTTGATCGCGCTGCGCCAGGTCGTCGACCTTGACCACCACGCCGTCGATCTCGTAGCCGAGGTCGTGGCGGTGCTCCTCGCGGTACGCGCAGTAGTCCGCGACCTCGTCGATCGTGTCGAAGGTGCGGATCTCGGGGTTGACCGGGAACCCGATCGCCCCGATGAACTCGAGCGTCTCGGAGTGCGACTGGAACGCAGGACCCCCGACGACCTCACCGAGCTGGTACGCCCAGAACGACAGCCGTCGCTTGGCGGTGGCCGCCGGATCCTTCTGGCGGAGGCTCCCGGCGGCGGCGTTGCGCGGGTTGACGAGCGGGCGCTCGCCGGCCGCCGCGTACTGCTCGTTCAGCTCCGTGAACACCGCGGTCGACATGTAGACCTCGCCGCGCACCTCGACCACCTCGGGGAGCCCACCGTCGGGCACCGTCAGCGTGTGCGGTACGTCGCCGATCGTGCGCACGTTCGCGGTGACGTCCTCGCCGACCTTGCCGTCGCCCCGCGTGGCGGCCTGGACGAGCTCGCCGCCCTCGTACCGCAGGCTCATCGCCAGCCCGTCGAACTTGAGCTCGGCCACGTAGCGCGGCTCGGCACCGTCGAGCCCGCGCGCGACGCGGTCAGCCCACGCCCGCAGCTCGTCGTCGGTCATCGCGTTGTCGAGGCTCATCATCGGCACCGCGTGGGTCACCGGCGAGAACGCAGTGCTGACCGCACCACCGACCGCCTGCGAGATCGAGTCGGGCGTGGCGTACTCGGGGTACTCGGCCTCGAGCGCCCGCAGCTCACGGACGAGCTGGTCGTAGTCGGCGTCGGGGAGTTCGGGCGCGTCCTGCTCGTGATAGAGCCGGAAGTGGTGCGCCACCTGCGCCCGGAGTTCCTCGATCCGTTGCTCGACGTCGCTCACGTCACGGGAGCATATGGCGTGGGTGCGCGCCGGGCCCGAGCGTCGGGACGACGGACCTCAGGCTCCGAGCACGAAGCGCGCCGTCGAGGCCTGGCTGCGCATGCTCAGCGATGTCTCGCGGAGCGCCTCGGCCACGCGATCGGCCGTGGCGGTGGCGTGGTGCCCGAGACCGCACGTCGGCGTCAGGAAGCTCTGGCGTTGGAGTCGGTCGGCGTCGCACCCGGCCTGGACGAGCTCACAGAAGCGTTCGGCGAGGCGCTGCCACGCACGTGGCTGGCCGACGCCGATCGGGCCCGACGTCGTGACCGCCCCCCAGGCGATCCAGCCGCCTGCGCTCAGGTAGCGATCGATGTAGCCGGCGACCTCCGGCCCGATCGCCTCGACCGGGACCGACACGATCTGGGGCCCTGCCTGCAGGAGGGTCGCGACGTCGGCGCCGGTGCACGCGTGGATGCCCGCCATCGTCGACGTCGCGAACCCGGCGAGGGCCCCCGAGATCAGGTCGATGGCTTCCTCGGGCGCGAGTGCGAACCCGGCGTCGAGGATCGAATCGGCGAAGGGCTCGTCGAGCAACACGATCTGCGGCCGATCGGGCAGGCGGGCGGCGATGTGGGCCTCGATCGCCGTCGTGTGGTCGCGCACCGCCCGCTGCGCCACCGCGAACGCGACATCCGGCGTCGCTCCGGCGCGCACGAGCGCGAGACCCACCGACACCGGGCCGAGGAACTGCCACTTGACCGGACCGCTCCCGTCCCGGCGTTCGAGCTCGGCGACGACGGCGCGCAGCCCCGTGAACGCCGGCCCGGCGAGGTCGGTCCGCACGGTCCCGGTCGGATCGAGCTGGCCGCAGTCGACCGCGATGGTGCCGTACGGGCCGAGTGACACACCGGGCACACCGACGAGCGCCTGGGCGACGGCGGACTCGGCCGGTGACCGTCGCGGCAGTGTCGCCACCGTCGGGATGTCGAAGGCGTCGATGGCGAAGATCGCCGCCTGCCCGGCGCTGCGGTGCGGGAGGCTGCCGATGCCGAAGGTGGCGCCGCCGGCGACGACGTCGGACGCGCGCGGCCGCTCGGCGCCGCCGCCCCGCATCGACATCTCGCTCACGGCTCCATGGTGTCACCCCACCGCCGGCGCGGACGATTCCTCTGGCTGCGACGTGCCGCATCGGCCGATTGCTCGCCAGACTGACCGGGTGGACGCTGCGCCGACGCTCGAACGCGTGCTGCCGTGGGTGCTGCGCGTGGTGTGGATCGGCGTGCTGCTGACGGGCGGGCGCGCGCTCGACGGCGCGCTCGCCGACGCCACCGACGTCGCGACCGCGATCGTGCAATGGGGCGCCTTCGTGATCTGGGTGCTCGGCGCGCTGGCGATGGCCGTGCCGGCTGTCGTCAGTCTGACGGCGACCCGCGTCGTGGTGCCCCTCTCGATCCCGGCCGCCGTCGCGGCCGCGATCGGCGGCGCCGACGCCACGGATGCCCTGCTGTTCGGGGCCGTCGGGCTCGTCGCGACCGTGGTCGCGCTCGCGGGCGAGGTCGGTCGTGCCTTCGTGCAGGCGTCCGCCTACGGCGACGAGGACCGCCATCTCCTCCGCCCGCCGGCGGCGTACCTGGCGATCGCCGCGATCGCGTGGGTGCTCTGGTCGATCGCCCTCGTGCTCACGGCGGGTGCGATCGGCCACGACCGCTGGGTGTCGTCGGCGATCGGCGGCGCGATCACCGTTGCGGGCGCCGTGCTCGGCGCGCCTCGGTGGCACCGGCTGAGCCGGCGCTGGCTCGTGCTCGTGCCGGTCGGCGTCGTCGTCCACGACCATCTCGTGCTCGCCGAGACACTGATGCTGCGCCGTCAGGAGGTCGGCGCCGTGGGCCTCGCTCCCGCCGGCACCGACGCCGCCGACCTGACCGGGCCGGCCACCGGCCACGCCGTCGAGATCCGTACCACCGAGTCGGTCACCGCGCTCAAGGCGGCGACGCCGGCGGCACCGCGCGGCACCGCGCTCCACCTCACCGGCTTCCTCGTCTCGCCGACGCGGCCGGGGCGCTTCCTCGCGGCCGCGACAGGACGCCGCCTGCCCGTCGGCGCGATCTGACGCCCGCGGGTCGGTCGATCAGTCGGCGGCCGTTCCCCCGCCGAGCACGCACACGTCGTCGAGGTCGTAGACGACGACGCTCTGCCCGGGCGCGACGCGCCGCTGCGGCGTCCGCCAGTGCACGACGACGCCGTGATCGTCGCGGTCGAGCCGAGCCGGACGAGCGGTGCCGTGGGCGCTCGTCTGCACGAGCACCTCGCCGTCGACGGGACGCCCGGTCCACACGACGTCGGCCACACGTGTCGACGGCCGCCGCAGATCGGCCTCGTCACCCACCACGACGGTGGCTCCGGGCACGTCGACGTCGACCGCGTACCGCACCGGGCCGCCGCCGGGCAGCCCCAGCCCGCGGCGCTGCCCGATCGTGACCATCTCGACCGCGGCGACGGCGCCGACCTCGGCGCCGGACGTGTCGACGACGCGTCCGGGCCGGGTCGGGATCCGGTCGCCGAGGAAGGCCTCACGACCGCCGGTCGAGGTGATGAAGCAGACGTCCTGGCTGTCGGGCTTGGACGCGGTGCGCAGACCGAGCTCGGCGGCGAGGCGCCGAACCTCGGCCTTGTCGATGTGGCCGACGGGGAACCGGGTACGTGCGAGCGCGTCCTGGTCGAGCATGTGCACGACATAGCTCTGGTCCTTCGCGGCGTCGGCGCCACGTTCGAGCGTGTGGGTGCCGTCGGGCCGGCGACCGATGCGCGCGTGGTGCCCGGTGGCCACGGCATCGAAGCCGAGCTGGTCGGCCCGTCGCAGCAACCGATCGAACTTGACGTGCCGGTTGCACTCGATGCACGGGTTGGGCGTCACACCGGCGGCGTGCGCGGCGACGTACGGCGCGACGACGTGGGTGTCGAAGTCGTCCCCGAAGTTGAACACGAGGTGATCGATGTCGAGCTGCTGGGCCACCCGCCGGGCATCGTCGACGTCGCTGACCGAGCAGCAGCCCGTGTCGCTGTCGCCACCCCAGAGCTTCATCGTGACGCCGACGACCTCGTGCCCCTCGCGGAGCAGCAGTGCGCCGGCCACGGACGAGTCGACACCGCCCGACATGGCGAGCAGGACCTTCATGGCGCCGTCCGTCGCAGATGGGCGACACCGTCGACGACGACGTCGACGGCGCGGTCGACGTCGGCCGACGTCGTGGTGGACCCGAGCGAGAGCCGGAGCGCGCCGCCGGCGAGGGAGCGGTCGACGCCCATCGCGGCGAGGACGTGCGAGGGTTCCATCGCACCACTCGCGCACGCCGACGCCGCGCTGGCACAGACGTCGGCCTGGTCGAGCAGGAACAGCAGGGCTTCGTTCTCGATCCCCTCGAAGCACAGGTGGGCCGAGCCGGCGACCTTGCGGTCGCGCGGCACGGTCTCGTGCACACCGTCGAGCTGGGCCGAGATGCCGTCGACGAGCCGATCACGCAGGCCGGTGAGCCGCTCGCGTTCCGCGGCGCGCGTCGCGTCGGTCTCGGCGAGCGCCGCGGCGAACGCGACGATGCCGGCCACGTTGTGGGTACCGCTCCGCCGCTCGCGTTCCTGCCCACCGCCGCTGATCAGCGGCGGTACGGCGACGCCCTCGCGCACGGTGAGAACGCCACACCCCTTGGGTCCGCCGAACTTGTGCCCGCTGAACGACATCGCGTCGACGAGTGGCGCCACCTCGCGCAGGTCGAGCCAGCACGCCGCCTGGACGGCATCGGTGTGCAGCAGCGCGCCCGGCGCCCGCTCGCGCACCACGGCGGCCACAGCGGCGAGGTCGGTGATCGTGCCGACCTCGTTGTTCACCGCCATCACGCTGACGACCGCGGTGTCGGGCGTGCAGGCGTCGGACAGCCGGTCGAGATCGACCTGCCCGGTCGCGTCGGTGCCGACGACGACGCCGTCGGGATGCGCCTCGACGGGATGCAGCACCGCATGGTGCTCGGCGGCCGGGCACACGACGCGTCCCGGTGCGTTGACGAGCACCGTGTTGTCCGACTCGGTACCGCAGCTCGTGAAGACCACCTCGCCCGGCGCCACGCCCAGGATCTCGGCGATCTGGTCACGCGCCTCGTCGACGGCACGACGTGCCTCACGGGCGAAGCGGTGTGACCCGCTGGGGTTGGCATACCGCTCCGTCAGGTACGGCAGCATGGCGTCGACCGCGACCGGTCGCATCGGTGTCGACGCAGCGTGATCGAGGTAGACGAGCGGCATACGACCACGCTACCGACGCGTCCGGCGCGGGCTGCGCTCGCTACCGTGCACGCGGTGGAGGGCTACGACGACACGACCTATGGCGCCGCCTTCGCCGACGTGTACGACGAGTGGTACGCCGGCGTCAGCGACGTCGACACGACCGTCGCCACCCTGCTCGACCTGGCGGGCGTCGGTCGCGTGCTCGAGCTCGGCGTCGGCACCGGTCGCCTCGCGCTCCCGCTCGCCCGGGCCGGGCGTGGCCGGATCGAGCTCACCGGCGTCGACACGAGCGCCGAGATGCTCTCACTCCTGTCCGAGCGCGACGCCGACGGCCTCGTGACGGTGGTGACCGGCGACATGGTGGCCGCCATGCCGGACGGGCCGTTCACACTCGTGTTCGTGGCGTACAACACCCTGTTCAACCTGCCCAGCGCCGATCAGCAGCGGGCGTGCTTCGCGGCGGTGGCCGACCGGCTCACACCGGGCGGGCGGTTCGTCGTCGAGGCCTTCGTGCCCGACGACCCTCCCCGGGACGGCGACGCGATCACGCTGCGCTCGATGTCGGCCGACCGCGTCGTGCTGTCCGTCGCTCGCCACCATGCCGAAATCCAGACCGCCGAGGGACAGTTCGTCGAGCTCACCGAAGCGGGCGGGGTCCGCCTGCGCCCCTGGTCGATCCGCTACTCGACGCCGGGCGAGCTCGACGCGATGGCGACTGCGGTCGGCCTGACGCTCGAACACCGCTGGCTCGACATGGCACGGCGGGAATTCGACGACGACGCCGATCGGCATGTGACGGTCTATCGACAACGGTGACCACCACCGGACAGTTGCGTGACAATGGATGCACGAGCGCCGCACAGGGCTCTAGGCTGGGCCGGAACATGAGCCAGATGCGTCTGAACCAGCTGACTGGCCGGTGGGTCACCATCGTTGCCGAGCGGGCCAAGCGTCCGACGGCGTTCGCGCCGCGCATCGGCTTCGAGGACAACGACCCCGCCAACTGCCCGTTCTGCCCCGGCAACGAGGAATCCACGCCGCCGGCGCTCGAGACGGTCAACGAGGGTGGCGAGTGGGAACTGCGCGTGCTCCCCAACCTGTATCCGGCGTTCGAGGGCGACGGTGGGTTCGCGGTGCACCACGACGGTCCGGTGCACGTGATGGCCGAGGGCACCGGCATCCACGAGGTCTTCGTCTACGCCCGCGAGCACGACCTGTCGCTCGACCGGCTCGACGACGACCAGGCGCGTCGGTTCATGCGCGCCCTCAGGTCTCGCTTCGTCGACCACGAGGCGCTCCCGAACATCCGCTACACCCAGGCGATCGTCAATCACGGTCGTGAGGCGGGCGCTTCGATCCCGCACCCGCACGGCCAGCTCCTCGGGCTGCCGTTCGTGCCGGGCGAGGTGCTCGACGAGGAGCGCGCCTTCGCGCGCTTCGCCGGTGGCTGTCTGCTGTGCACCACCATCGAAGCCGAGCTGTCGACCGGCGACCGCGTGGTCGCGAGCAACGACGACGTGGTCGTCATCGCCCCGTACTGGAGCGGCACGCCCTACGAGATGCTCATCGTGCCGCGGCACCACGAGCTCCACCTCCAGGACTCGTCCGACGACACGCTCGACGCGGTCGGCAAGGCGCTGCGCGATGCGACGGCGATGCTCAACCGCGCGGTCGGCGACGTCGCCTACAACGTCGGCTTCCACACGGCGCCGCACGCGCACACGGGCGAGTACCACTGGCACATCCACATCTGGCCGAACCTGGTCACCCAGGCCGGTTTCGAGCGTGGCACGGGCGTGATGATCAACATCGTCCCGCCCGAGCAGGCAGCGGACGCGCTGCGGGCAGCCACCTCGCTCGCCTGACGTCCACGATCCCCTCGACCGCCGCGCCGCCGGCGGTCCGGGCCGCCCGGCGGCCGATCCTCTAACGTGCTCCGCGGTGCGCGTGCTGATGGTGACGTGGGAGTATCCGCCGAGTTCGGTGGGCGGCACGGCCGCCCACGTCGACGGCCTGGCACATGCCCTCGGCGAGCTCGGGCACGAGATCGTCGTCGTCACCCGCCGGATCCCGGGCACCGACGGCGAGTCGACGACCGCCGGCGTCCGCGAGCTGCGCGCCGACGTCGAACTGCCCTGGCTGCCCGATCACGTCGTCGCGAGCGCGGCGTCGGGCAGCCACGCCTTCGTCGCCAAGCTGGCGGCGCTCGGCGACTGGCGCCCGGATGTCGTCCACGCCCACGACTGGCAGGTCGCCTGGGCGGCCGAGGTTGCGGCGCGTCTCTTCGACTGCCCGCTCGTCACGACCTTCCACGGCACCGAGCGCGGCCGGCACGGTGGTCATCTCGCCCCCGGTGTTGCCGAGGACATCAACAGCGTCGAGTGGTGGCAGGCCAGTCGCTCGACCCGGATGATCGCATCCACCAAGCTGCTGGTCCGCGACATCGTCGAGGGCTTCGAGGTCGACCCGGATCACGTCCGCCGCATCCCCGGCGGCATCGACCCGGCGTGGTGGCAGTCGATCGGCCCCGACGAGGTCCCCGGAGCGCGCGGCGGCATGGTGCTCGCGTGGGGACGCGTCCAGTACGAGAAGGGCTTCCAGGTGCTCGCACGCGCGATGGCGTCGTTGCGGTACCGGGTGGCCGGCGTCGAGTGCACCATCGCCGGTCGCGGCTCGTACCTCCCGGAGCTCCAGTCGCAGATCGACCTGGCGCAGGTCGGCGACATGACGCACCTGCCGGGGTTCGTGAGCGACCACGATCTGCGGGCCGCGGTCCACCGCGCCGGCTGCGTGGTGATCCCGTCGTTGTACGAGCCGTTCGGCATCGTGGCGCTCGAGGCGCTCGCGGGCGGTGCACCGCTCGTCGTCGCCGACACGGGCGGGCTGGCCGAACTGGTCGGCGGCACCGGGTCGGCGCTGCTGTTCGAGCCGGGGAACGCCGACGACTTGGCGGACTGCATCGAGCGGGTGCTCACCGACCGCGAGGTCGCCGACGAGCTGGTGCGACGCGGCCGCGAGCTCCTCGAGGCGAGCTACTCGTGGTCGGCCATCGCCGCCCGGACCGTGGCGGTGTACCACGAGGCCTGCCGGGGCTGATCGACGCCCCGCACGGTCAGGTGCCGGTGAACTCGGCCTTGCCGGGTCCGTGCTCCAAGAAGCTCTTCACGCCGATCTGGCTGTCGTTCGTGGTGAACGACTGGACGAAGAGGTCGCGCTCGACGAGCAGCCCCTCGGCCAGCGAGGTCGACAGGCCACGATCGATCGCCTGCTTGGCGTAGCCCTGCGAGAGCACGGCGCCCTTCGCGACCTCGGCGGCGAGCGCGAGCGCACGATCGTGCAGCTCGTCACCGGGGACGACCTCGTCGCACAACCCGATGCGCAGCGCCTCGTCGGCCTTCACCTGGCGGCCGGTGATGCAGATCTCCTTGGCACGGCTCGGGCCGACCTGGCGCGCGAGGCGCTGGGTGCCACCGCCGCCGGGGATCGTGCCGAGCAGGATCTCGGGCTGACCGAACACGGCCCGCTCGCCGGCGATGCGGTAGTCGCACGCGAGCGCGAGCTCGCACCCGCCGCCGAGCGCGTACCCGCTCACCGCCGCGATCACGAAGCGCGGCAGCGCGGCGAGCGCGTCGAGGGCCGCGTGGATGCGGTCGGTGATGCCACGCGCCTCGTCGGAGCCGCCGAACTCGGAGATGTCGGCACCGGCGGCGAAGATCTTCTCACCACCGGTGACGACCACCGCCCCGGGGAGGTCGGCGGCGAGCTCGCGTGCGATCTCGTGGAGGGCGCGGACGACGGCACCCGAGAGCGCGTTCACCTTGCCGTTGTTCAAGGTGACGACGGCGACGCCGTTGTCGTGACGTTCGAGCAGGACGACCGGATCACTCATGTGGCCATCATGGCCGACGGCCTGCAC
>JAUHYJ010000006.1 GCA_030425785.1 Acidimicrobiia bacterium
CCGGCTCGCCGCCTGCGTCGATAGCGTCCGACCTGAGATGTACCGATTCCTGCTGCGCCCGAAGTGGATTGCGTTCCACCTCGTCGTGGTGTTCGGCATCGTGCTCATGATCAACCTCGGCTTCTGGCAGCTCCGACGGCTCGACGAACGCCAGGTGTTCAACGCCACGGTCGAGGCTCGCTACGACGTGGCGGCCGCGCCGCTCGACGAGGTGCTGACCCCCACCACCGACCCCGACGACGTTGAATGGCGTCAGGTCACCGTCTCGGGGACGTACCTGCCGGAGGGCGCGTTCAGCGTCGTCAACCGTTCGCAGAACGGCGCCGCCGGGGTGAACGTCGCCGTGCCGATGCGGCTCGACGACGGCAGGATCCTGGTCGTGAACCGGGGCTTCGTGCCGCTCGTGTCGGGCGACGCTCCTCCGGTGCCGGGCCTCGACGTCGACCTCGTCGGGCGGCTGCGAGAGACCGAGGTGCGACGCACCGGTCAGCTGAGCGACCCGGCCGACGGCGTGCTGACCGAGGTGCAGCGGATCGATCTCGACCGGCTGTCGGCCCAGCTCGACGGTGAGGTGGTGCCGATGTACGTCGATCTGATCGAGTCGACCCCGCCCGAGCCGGACGGACCACCGTTCCCGATCGCACCACCGGAGCTGTCGGAGGGCAACCACCTCTCGTACGCCTTCCAGTGGTTCATCTTCTCGATCGCCGTCGCCGTCGGCTGGGTTCTCGCGGTCCGCAAGTCGGTCAGCACCCGCCGCCGGGTCGCACAGCCGGTCGACGAGGTCGAAGCAGCCCCCGAACCCGCCGACGCGTAGCGCCGCGACTCACGCAACCGCGAGCCACGAGACCGCGAACGAGGCAGGCCAGATCGCGCCTGGCGCGATCTGACGTGACACGGTCAGGCGCGAGCGCTCGCCCCGTCGCCGCGTTCGATCCGGGCCATTCGGCGGAACTGCTCGACCACGTCGGGTGACTGGTGCTGCGGGTCGAGTTGGCGATACACCGCTTCGACGTTGACCGTGATCCGGCCGAACTCGCCCAGCTGCGAGAAGTCCTCGGATGCACCGATCTGGGAGGCGATGTCCCGAGCAGCGTCGAACGCGTCCATTCCGTCGGCGTGGCGCGCCGTCGCCTCCCGGTCGACGAACGACAGGTAGTCGCGCACCGCGATGACGCCGGTCTTGTCGGTGACGGGCCCGTGCCCGGGGACGACCGTGTCGACGTCCATGCCCAGCATGAGGTCGCAGGCAGCCACCCAGTTCGACAGCGGGCCGGCCCACACGATGGGCGTCCCACCGATGAACAAGATGTCGCCCGTGTACACGACACCCGCGTCGGGGACGACGGCGATGGCGTCGCCGGCCGTGTGAGCGGGTCCGACCTCGATCAGCTCGACGGCGCGTCCGCCGACGTCGAGTTCGATGCGGCCGTCGAAGGTCCGGTCGGGCAAGCGCTGTTCGATCCCGTCGAACTCGAACTCTCCGAAGAAGGAGCGGAACAGTTCGCCGACGGCACCGTCGTCGTCGTTGAGCGCCGCGAGCAGTGCCGGCGGCACGTCGGACATCTCGGTCGCCGTGGCGGTGGTGGCGATGATCTCGGCGTCACCGACGACGGCATTGCCGTAGCAGTGGTCGCCGTTGGCGTGGGTGTTGACGACGGTACCGATCGGCGCCGCTCGGGTCTGGTCCCGCATCGCGTCGAGCATCGCCTCGGTCAGCCGCAGGTCGAACAGCGTGTCGACGAGCAGCGACACGCCGTCGCCGACGACCAGCCCGGCATTGCTCCATCCCCACCCACCGTCGCCCTGCAGGTAGGCGTGGCACCCGTCCGCCACCTCGGTGTAGCTGATCTCCCGATCTCCCATGCGCACCGGGCTAGCACGTCGTCGGGGTGGCTGCGACACTGGGCCCATGCGCAGGCTCTTCGACTGGATCCGGTCGCTGTGGACGCGTCCGATCGCCGCGACCCGCCGCCGCGATCGCCTCGACGGCCAGGCCGAGCAGGACGCCCTCGGCCAGCAGTTCCGCGGTGGGCTCTAGCCCGCCGCCACCGCCAGGCGCGCGGCGACCCGCCGAGCCTGTTCGATGACGAGCGCGTACGGGTTCGCCGGGGGCACCGACGCGAAGATCGAGGCGTCGGCGATCGCGAGCCGTTCGTAGCCGCGGAGCACGCCGCCATCGGTGACCACGCCGTCCGGGCACGTGGCGGCGATGTGGCGATGCCCGGTCGGGCGTTCGAGCAACCACTGCTCGATCCGGCTGAACGTGCTGGCGATCATGTCGAGCGAGGTCCCGCGATCGTCGATCGCGACCGCATCGGCGACGGCGTCGAAGCGACCGCTCGTCACCCACCCGATCGTCTTCGACGCAGCGCGGGCGAGACGTTCGAGGTCGGTGCGATCGTCGAACTGGTGCAGCTCGACGAACGGCGCACCGTCGTGGTCGAGCGACACCTGGCCGCGGCTGCGCACGTCGAGCAGCGCCGTCACGAGCGCTCCGTGACGCTCGTCGCCGGGCAGCCGTTCGAGTGCGACGACGTGGGAGTCGTCGAAGCGTGCGAGGCTCGAGACGATCGGTCCGGCCGGGTCGGCCGGTGACGACAGACGCAGCGTCAAGACCGCGGTGGGATGGTCCTGGGCGCCCGCGCCGACACCGGGCGTGTCGACGCCGCTGCGCAGCAGGATCGCAGGCGACCGGATCGCCCCCGCGCACAGCACCACGTGGTCAGCGGCCACGAACTCGCCCTCGATCGTCTCGACGCCGATGGCGCGCCGTCCGGCGAAGCGCACCCGGTGGACGCGCACCCCGGTCCGCAGCTCGACGCGGCTTTGCCGGGTCAGCAGTGGGCGGAGCAGCGCGTCGGCCGCCGTCACCCGCCGTCCGGCGCGACGCACCACGTTGGCGGGAACCGCCGCCGGGGTGGCGCCGCGCAACGCGCGCCCCACCGCCCCGACACGGGCCACCGGCTCCGAGGGGATGCCCTGGGGCGGTGCGCCGTCGAGCAGGCCGGCGTTCACGAGCGACGAGCCGCCGACGCCCCACCCCTGCTCGTACGACTCGACCGGCTTGCCCGGGCGCCGGCGCAGGCGCTCGAAGCGGAGGCGCTCGGTGCGGTCGACGAGCGGGCCGTGGTCGTGGTCGGCCGGTGGGTGATCGGGCCCGGTCTCCAACACCAGCACGTCACCGGCGTGCCGGCTCGCGAGCTCAGCCGCGACCGCGCATCCGGCTGCACCGGCGCCGACGACCACCCACGACGTCACGTCACATCCCTCAGCCGTCGCTCATTCGCGGCGACTCGGCCGGAAGCCCGGCGAGATGGGCGGCATCGTTGTACCGGACCAGGCGCCAGCGGTCGGGCTGGACCTGCACCAGTTCGGTCAGCGAGGTGTTGGTGGTGTGCAGCTCGAACGCGCCGGTCCGCGGCGCGCGCAGCACCGTGCGGAGCACCCGGTCGACGACGCCGCCATGACACACGATCCAGATGGTCCGGCCGAGGTGCCGTCTGCGCACGTCGGAGAACGCAGTTCCCACCCGTAGGTCGAATTCGGCCACGGTCTCGCCGCCGTGGAACGTGACGGAGAACGGGTCGCTCTCCCAGTCGGGCATGCCGAACCGGTCGACGAACTCGTCGAAGTGCAGTCCGTCGCAGTCGGGTCCCGGGTCGTGCTCGCCGAATCCCGGGTGGACCTCGACGTCGAGCCCCAGGGCCGGCGCGATGATCGCCGCCGTCTCGCGTGCGCGCGGGTAGGCACTGCTGTAGAGCACGTCGGCAGCCACGGGGTCGCCGGCGATCCGGTCGCGCAGACGCTCGGCCTGGGCGACGCCGAGCTCTGACAACCCGTTGCAGGTGCGCGGCCCACCGATGACCCGCCGAACCGTCACCTTCGATTCGCCGTGCCGGATCAGCACCACGCGCGTGGGCTCGAACGCTTCGTCGGTCGTGCTCACGGGCCGCTCAGGTGCGCTTGGCCTCGGCGGCGGCGACGATCGCGTCGAACTCGTCCTGGGTCAGGGGCATCACGGACAGGCGATTCCCCTTCGCGAGCAGGCGGCACTCGACCAGTTCCGGCATCTGCTTCAGCTCGTCGAGCGACACGAACGGCAGCGCGCGATCCGGTGCCACCGTGACCCAGTCCCACCGGGGGTCGTCGGGGTCCGACTTCGGGTCGTAGTAGGTCGAGTCGGGGTCGAACTGGGTCGGGTCGGGTTCGGCTCCCTTCACGATCTTCGCGACGCCGGCCACGCCGGGCGGCTTCGCGTTCGAGTGGTAGAAGATCGCCCGATCACCACGCCGCATCTCGCGCATGAAGTTGCGGGCCTGGTAGTTGCGCACACCGTCCCACCCCTCGCGCTTGGCCGCCACCAGGTCGTCGTAGCCGAACACGTCCGGCTCGGATTTCAGCAGCCAGGTCGCCATCACCACGACCGTACCCGAGCCGATCGGCGCCCACGGAGTTCGCCAGGCGACCGGGACGCGCGTGATCCCCCCTGAATTCTTCGTTCAAATGCGAGGGCCCGGGGCAGGTATCTCGTAGCGTCGCGTCAGTGGCACCCCGCCATCGACTGACGATCAGATCGATCGATCCCGACCCCCGCGCCACGGCGATCCGAACGGCGGCCGAGCAACTCGGCCTCCCGGTCGGTGCTGCCGTGACCGTCGCCGACATCGTGTTCGTCGAGGGCGAACTCGACGCCGATCAGCTGACGCGCCTGCAGGGCTTCCTCGTCGATCCGCTGCTCCAGACCGGATCGTGGAACGTGCCCGCCGGTGACGGCGTGGAGGTCACCTTCCTCCCCGGGGTCACCGACACCTCGGCGGGCGCGCTGCTGCACGCCGCCGAGCAGCTGGGCGTCCCGGTCACCGCCGCGGCGACCGGTCGCCGCATCGAGTTCGGCGACGACGTCGACGACGAAGCGGCCGAACGCATCGTGCGCCGCGTCGTCGCCAACCCCGTGATCGAGCGGTGGTCCGCCGGCACGGTCGAGCCGACGTTCCACGCAGAGAGCACGGCGACGGGAGTCGCCGAGATCGTCCCGATCATCGGCAAGTCGACCGACGAGCTGCTCACCATCGGGGTCGAGCGGGCCCTGGCGCTCGACCCGGAGGAGCTGCTCGCCGTGCAGCGACACTTCACCGAGGCGGGCCGCGAACCGACCGACGTCGAGCTCGAGACGCTGGCGCAGACCTGGAGCGAGCACTGCGCGCACAAGACCTTCCGGGCGGTGATCTCGACCGACGACGGCGAGGACCGCCCCTCGCTGATCGCCATGCTGCGCAACTGCACCGACGCCATCGACGCGCCGTTCGTGCGATCGGCGTTCGTCGGCAATGCCGGCATCATCGGGTTCGAGGGCGACACCACGTACGCCCTCAAGGCCGAGACGCACAACCACCCGTCGGCGGTCGAGCCGTTCGGCGGCGCGAACACCGGTGTCGGCGGTGTCATCCGCGACGTCCTCGGCATCGCGCACCGCCCGATCGCCGTCACCGACATCTTGTGCTTCGGTCCGCCCGACACGCCGCTGTCCGAGGTCCCCGACGGGGCCCTGCATCCCCTGCGCATCCGCGACGGCGTCATCGACGGCGTCGCCGACTACGGCAACAAGATCGGCCTGCCGACGGTCGCCGGCGCGGTCCTGTACGACGCCGGCTACACGACGAACCCGCTGGTGTTCGCCGGGTGCATCGGCGTCGCCGAGGGATGGCAACTGCACGACGGGCCACACCCGGGCGACCGGGTCGTGGTGCTCGGCGGCCGGACGGGCCGTGACGGCATCCGCGGCGCCACGTTCTCGTCGCTGACCATGGACGCCACGACCGGTGAGGTCGCCGGCGCCAGCGTCCAGATCGGCGACCCGATCGTCGAGAAGTTGCTCATCGACGTGCTGGCCGACGCCGACGACCTGTACACCCAGATCACCGACTGCGGCGCCGGCGGGCTCTCGTCCGCGGTCGGTGAGATGGCCGAGGGGGTCGGCGCCGACGTCGAGCTCGAGCTCGTGCCGCTCAAGTACGCGGGGCTCGAGCCGTGGGAGATCTGGCTGTCCGAGGCCCAGGAGCGCATGGTCGTCGCCGTCGATCCGTCCAAGCTCGCCGATCTGCAGGACCGCTGCGACTACTACGGCGTCGAGCTCGCGGACATCGGCGAGTTCACCGGCGACGGCGTGCTGACCGTGCGCAGCGGCGGGACGCCGGTGCTCGAGCTGACCACCGACTTCCTCCACGACGGTCGGCCGCAGCGTCAGATGACGGCCGCCATGCCGACGCCCGTGCGTGACGCCTGGATCGGCCGCGAGGTCGACGACCCGCGCGCCACGCTGCTCGCCCTGCTGTCGCACCTGAACATCGCCTCGAAGGCCGACACGATCCACCGGTACGACCACGAGATCCTCGGGGCGACCGCGGTGCGCCCGCTGGTGGGTGCGCTCGCCGATGCGCCGGCCGACGGGGTGGTCCTCGCCGAACCGACCGACGAGGTCGGCATCGCGATCGGTATCGGGGTCAACCCGTGGTGGGGGCTCCACGACCCCGAGGCCATGGCCTACGGCGCCGTCGACGAGGCGATGCGCAACGTCGTCGCCGTCGGCGCCGACCCCGATCGCGTGGCACTGCTCGACAACTTCTCGTGGGGCGACCCGCGACGCGAATCGACCCTCGGCGAGCTCGTCGCCGCGGTCGAGGGGTGCTGCGCGGCGTCGATGGCGTACCGCGCACCGTTCGTGTCGGGCAAGGACTCGCTCAACAACGAGTACACCGGCGCCGACGGCAAGCGCCACGCCGTGCCACCGACGCTCGTGATCACTGCGGTCGCGCACGTTCCCGATGCCGACGTGTGCGTCACACCGGTCCTGGCTCAGCCGGGCAACGCGCTCGTGCTGCTCGGCACGACGCAGCGGGAGTTCGCGGGCAGCCATCTCGACCTCCTGCTCGGCGAGCCCGACGAGGTCGGCACCGTGCCCGCGCCCGATCCGGACGCCCCCGTCCGTTACCGGAACCTGCATCAGGCCATCCTCGAGGGGCTCGTCTGGTCGTGCCACGACGTGAGCGAGGGCGGGCTGGCCGTGGCGTTGGCCGAGATGTGCATCGCCGGTCGCTTCGGCGCCGAGATCACCGATCTGCCCCACGACGACCTCACGACCTCGTTGTTCTCCGAGTCGCAGAGCCGCCTGATCGTCGAGGTCTCGCCCGGCGACCTCGACCGCTTCCGCGACGTGATGCACGAGGACGTCCTGGTGCTGGGGCACGTCACCGAGGGCGACGACCTCGTCCTGCCCGGTCTCGACCCGCTCGACGTCGAGGACCTCGCCGACGCGTTCTCTCGCACGGAGGACGGCTCATGAGCCCGCCGCCGGCCCTCGTCATCGCTGGCCCCGGCACCAACCGCGACCGCGACCTCGCGCTCGCGCTCGAGCTGGCCGGCGCCGACCCGACGATCGTGATGTCGACCGAGCTCGTCGATCACCCCGAGTTGCTCGACGACGCCAAGCTGCTCGCCGTCGCCGGCGGCTTCTCGTACGGCGACGCGCTCGGCGCCGGACGCCTGCTGGCGCTCGACCTCAACGTCCGCATCGGCGACGCCCTCCGCGAGTTCGTCGCGTCGGGTCGGCCGGTCATCGGCATCTGCAACGGGTTCCAGGTCCTGACCCGCACCAAGCTGCTGCCGGGTGCGCTCGGCCACAACGCCCACGGCCGGTTCGAGTGCCGCTGGGTGGTCCTCGAACCCCAGCCGCGTTCGCGCTGTCTGTGGACCAAGGGCATCGAGCAGCCGATCCACTGCCCGATCGCACACGGCGAGGGCCGCTACGTGCACCCCGACCCCGACGCCCTCGCGGAGGCCGGCCAGATCGCCCTCACGTACCGCAGCACCAACCCGAACGGGTCGGTCGCCGACATCGCCGGCGTCTGCAACGCGGCGGGCAACGTGCTCGGTCTCATGCCGCATCCCGAGAACTTCGTCGTCGGTCGCCAACATCCCCATGCCCGTCAGGGCAGCGGCCTCGACCACCTCGGTCTCCGGCTCTTCCAGAACGGGGTCGCCGCAGCAGCGGAGATGTGATCATGCGAACCAGCCTGTTCGAGCCGTTCACCGAGATCGACCTCGATCTGCCCGACCGGCGCGACGGCAAGGTGCGCACCTCGTGGGCGATCGGCGCCGACCAGCGCCTGATCGTGACGACCGACCGCCTGTCGGCGTTCGACCGGGTGCTCGCCGGCGTGCCCTACAAGGGGCAGGTGCTCAACGAGCTCGCAGCCTGGTGGTTCGAGCAGACCGCCGACGTGATGCCGAACCACGTCGTGTCGGTTCCCGACCCGAATGCGCTGGTCGCCCGCAGCGCCGACCCACTGTCGGTCGAAGTCGTCGTGCGCGGGCACATCACGGGCGTCACCGACACCTCGATCTGGGGGATGTACGCCGAGGGGCAGCGCACGATCTACGGGTACGACTTCCCCGACGGACTCCGCAAGAACACGCCACTCCCCCGCCACATCGTGACGCCCACCACGAAGGCCGAGCGCGGTGGTCACGACGTGCCGATCACCTGCGCCCAGGTCGTCGACGACGGCCATCTCGACGCCGAGCTGTGGGACCGCGTCATGGCGGCCGCGCTCGAACTGTTCGCCCGTGGGGTCGCGGTCGGCGAGGCGGCGGGCCTGATCCTGGCCGACACCAAGTACGAGTTCGGGGTGACCGACGACGGCGAGCTGCTCGTCATCGACGAGATGCACACGCCCGACTCGTCGCGATGGTGGGTCGCCGAGTCGTACGACGAGCGGTTGGCCGCCGGCGAGGAACCGGAGAGCCTCGACAAGGAGGTCGTGCGCCGCGCCTTCGCCGACATCGGCTACAAAGGCGACGGGCCCGTGCCGACCCTGCCCGACGACGTGTGGTCGGCGACGACCGCCCGCTACATCGCCGCCTACGAGCGTCTCACGGGTCGTTCGTTCGAACCGGGCGACTACCCGGTCCCCGACCGCCTGACCGCACACCTCACGAAAGCAGGCCTCCTGTGAAGCAGATCCCCGTCATGGCGGAACCCGACCATCCGAGGGAAGAGTGTGGTGTGCTCGGGATCTCGACGCCGCACGGGGACGGGATCGCCGAGATGGCGTTCTTCGGGCTGTTCGCGCTCCAGCACCGCGGACAGGAGGCCGCCGGCATCGCCGTCAGCGACGGCCAGCGGGCGCGACTGCACAAGGACGAGGGCCTCGTGTCGAACATCTTCACGCCCGAGGCGATGGCGCCGTTGTCCGGCTACCACGCGATCGGCCACACCCGATACTCGACGACCGGCTCGAACGCGCATCGCAACATCCAACCGTTCCTGGTCGAGACCATGCACGGCCCCTTGGCGGTCGCCCACAACGGCAACATCGTCAATGCGTCGGCGCTGCGCGAAGAGTTGCTGCACCGCGGGTTCGGTCTCACCGCCACGAGCGACACCGAGGTGATCGCGTTGATGCTCGCGGCCGCCGGTGGCCGCACGTGGCAGGACCGCCTCGAGCGGACCATCCCGGCCTGGAAGGGTGCGTTCAGTCTGGTGCTCCTGGCGGCCGACGAGGTGATCGCCGTGCGCGACCCGTGGGGGTTCCGTCCGCTGTCGGTCGGGCGGCTGCCGCACGGCGGCTGGACCGTCGCCAGCGAGACGTGCGCGCTGGCCACACTCGGGTGTGCCGACATCGACGAGGTCCAGCCCGGCGAGATCGTCACCCTGCGTGGCTCGGAGATCGCCCGCCACCAGGCGCTCACCCCGGCGCCTCGCTCCGCGCGGTGCACCTTCGAGTTCATCTACTTCTCGCGGCCCGACTCGGTGTGGGACGGCCAGAACGTGCACCACGTGCGTCAGCGGCTCGGAGTCGAGCTCGCCCGCGAGTCGCACGTCGACGCCGACGTCGTCATCCCCGTCCCCGACTCGTCGATCCCGGCCGCGATCGGGTACTCGGCCGAGTCCGGCATCCCCCACAACGACGGGCTCATCAAGAACCGCTACATCGGCCGAACGTTCATCGAGCCGACCCAGGACATGCGCGAGCGCGGTGTGGCCCTCAAGTTCAACGCCCTGTCCGAGAATCTCGCAGGGCGCCGGGTGGTGATGATCGACGATTCGCTGGTGCGCGGTACGACGGCAGGGCCGCTCGTCCAGATGGTGCGCGACGCCGGCGCGACCGAGGTCCATCTGCGCATCACCTGCCCGCCGATCACGCACGCCTGCCACTTCGGGGTCGACATGGGCCACGACAGCGACCTGATGGCCGCCCGGCTCAGCGTGCCGGAGATCGCCGAACACATCGGCGCCGACTCGCTCGCGTTCATCTCCTACGACGGGATGATGCGCGCCGTCTCGGCGAGCGAGGGCTACTGCAACGCCTGCTTCACCGGCGACTACCCGATCCCGGTCCACGAGGCGCAGGCCAAACTCTCGTTCGAGGGGGCGATCGCCTGATGCGAGTGCTGGTCATCGGCGGCGGCGGGCGCGAGCGCGCGATCGCCTGGGCGTGCGAGCAGCACGGCCACACCGTCGAGGTCGCCGCGGAGCTCGGTGACCGAACCGCCGACGACGTCGACCTCGTCATCCCCGGGCCGGAGGCGGCGCTCGTCGCCGGGGTGGGCGACGAGTGCTCGTTCCGCAAGATCCCGTGCTTCGGCCCGACCTCGAAACAGGCGCGGATCGAGTCGTCGAAGGGGTTCTCCCGCCACCTCGCCACCTCGCTCGGCGTCCCGGGCCCCCGCTACGAGCGGTTCGAGGAGAACGACGTCGATGGGGCGCTGACCTGGTGGCGCGACTTCGCCCGACCCGTCGTCGTCAAGCTCGACGGGCTGGCCGCCGGCAAGGGCGTGATCGTCCCCGCTGACGACGAGGCGACCGAGGCCGCCATCCGTTCGACCGCCGTGCTCGGCTCGTTCGTGCTCGAGGAGCGACTCAGCGGGCCCGAGTGCTCACTGCTCGCCCTGTGCGACGGCACGACCGCGGTCGCGCTCCCGATCGCGCAGGACCACAAGCGCATCGGTGAGGGTGACACCGGCCCGAACACCGGCGGCATGGGCGCCTACGCGCCGGCACCGGTGTCGTACGACGCCGACGAGCTCCTCGCCACCTTCGTCCAGCCGATCATCGACTACTACGCGTCGAGCGGTACGCCGTACGTCGGGGTGCTGTACGCCGGCCTCATGCTGACGGCCGACGGTCCCCGCCTGATCGAGTACAACTGCCGCTTCGGTGACCCCGAGACGCAGGCCGTGCTGCCGCTGCTCGACACCGACCTGGCCGACCTCGCGCTCGCCTGCACCCGCCACGACGTGGGCTCGGTCGAGCTCGTCGTCCGACCCGGTGCCGCGTGCACGGTCGTCGCCGCGGCGCCCGGCTACCCCGACGCACCGAGCACCGGCGCGCCGATCACCCTCCGGGGTTTCTCGACGACCGACTGGGCCAACCGGTCCGAGATCGAACCCGACGCAGTCCTGTTCCCGGCCGCCGTGCGCGACGGCCGGACGGCAGGTGGTCGAGTGCTGGCGGTGACCGGCCTCGGCGCCGATCTCGCCGCCGCTCGCGCGGCCGCGTACCGCGGGATGGACGGGGTGTCGTTCGCGAACATGCACGTCCGCCGTGACATCGGCTGGCGTGCTCCTGGCGCCCAACTCACGTCGTACGCGGCGACCGGCGTCGACATCGACGAGGGCACGCGGGCGGTCGAGCGGATGCGCGGCGCCGTCGAACGCACCCTCGGCGCCGACGTGCTCCGCGGTGTCGGGTCGTTCGGCGGTGTGCTGTCGGCCCGCCGGATCCTCGAGCTCGACGACCCGGTGCTCGTCGCTTCGACGGACGGCGTCGGCACCAAGGTCGAGCTCGCGGCCCGCCTCGGCAAGGTGCGCGGCGTCGGGCACGACATCGTCAACCACTGCATCGACGACGTGCTCGTGCAGTCGGCTCGGCCCTTCTTCTTCCTCGACTACATCGCCGCGAGCGTGCTCGACGCCGATCTGGTCGCCGACGTCGTCACCGGCATGGCCGAGGCATGCGAGGCGGCCGGGTGCGTGTTGCTCGGTGGCGAGACGGCCGAGATGCCGGGCGTGTACATGCCCGGCGCGTTCGATGTCGCCGGCACGCTCGTCGGCATCGCCGATCGCGGCGCGCTGCTGCCCCGCGACGACGTCGGCGCCGGTGACGTCCTGCTCGGTGTGGCGTCGAGCGGTCCGCACACGAACGGGTTCTCGTTCCTGCGCAAGCTGTTCGACTGGATCCCGATGGACGTGACCCCGCCCGGCTTCGACGTCGAACTCGGCGACGCGCTGCTCGCACCCCATCGCTCGTACCTCGGGGTGCTCGATGGGGCGCTCGCGAGCGGCACCGTCAAGGCGCTGGCGCACATCACCGGCGGCGGCCTCCCGGAGAACCTGCCGCGGGTGCTGCCCGACGGCGTCGACGCCGAGATCCGTGTCGGTTCCTGGCCTCGAGGGCCGCTGTTCGACCTGATCGCCGAGCTGGCGACCGGTGTCGACGACCACGAGCTGCACCGCATGCTCAACATGGGCATCGGGATGGTGGTCGTGTGTGCACCCGACGACGTCGCCGAGGTGCAGGCATCGATCGACGAACCCACCTGGGTGATCGGTGCGCTGGTCGGCGGCGAATCAGGACACCGCCGCGTCCACCTCCTCTGACCGCGTCGCCGCAGCGCTGATCTGCCACGACCGAAAAGTGCGAGATCGTGGTGGGTGCGCGCTCTGGACCGTCACACGACGCCCAGGAGGTCACCCACATGCCGCACTACCACTCGTTCCCGTCCGGACTCCGGCGCTACGCCGTCCTCGGCGCGATCGGCGCCGCCTCGCTGACGACCGGGGTCGCCGTCACGGTCGCCGGCGCCGACTCCGAGGCAACGGCCGACCCGGCCGTTGCCGGTCCGATGTCAACCACCCTCGCCACGTCCAGCACCACGCCCGGCCCCAGCGGCGGCGTGGGTGTCGTCGACGAGGTGATGTCACCGTCGCCGTCCCCGACGTCCGCACCCGCCGAGCCGCCGGCCATCGACGACCCGACCTCGGTTGATTCGGCCCCGGAGGACGAGGTCGGCGAGACCGTGGACGGCCCGGAGGGCATCGGCGAACCCGGTCCGAGCGGCCCCGACTGGACCGACGACGACGGCAACGAGGGCGGCGGTCCCGTTCCACTCGACCCGGTCGTCGTCGATCCGTGCGATGCCCTGGCGGGCGACGAGCAGCAGTTCATCATCCCGGCCACCGTGGAGATCGCGTCCGGCGCCGACGCCGGTGAGCTCACCGTGACGAACTGCTCGGACGCGCCGTTGCCGGTCGAGTTCGACAGCGCCAACGGGCTCGACATCGCCGTCGACGCGGCGGATCTGCCGCCCGGCGAGTCGTCGTACGCGTTCAGCGTCGACGCCGGCTCGCTCGATGTCGGCGCCTTCGAGCTCGCGTTCAAGGTGACCCAGACCGGGTGCTGCGCCGACTACGGCGACGTGCTCGGGTTCAAGCAGGGGTTCGACCCCGATCTGGCGCTCGATCTCGACCTGACGGCCGGCGCGGGCCAGGGCGGTTGCAAGGCGGGCTGCATCACGAGCGCCTGGATCGAGGGCAATCAACTGCACACGAGCGTCGACCTGCACGTGACCACCCGCGTCCCGGCCGAGATCAGCGCCTACGTCTCCACGCAGGCCCCGGTCGCGAACCAGGACGGCCACCCGTGGATGCCCGGCGTCGCACCGTCGGTCACGGGTGACGAGACGACCGAGCTCGACGGCGTCATCGCAGGGCTCGACGAGGACACGACGTACCACATCGTGATCCGTGCGGTCGACGACAACGGCGTGTCGACGTACGCCGACACGTTCCACACCGTGACGCCGCTCGACCATCCGGGCGGGTTCCAGGGCAACGACCCGACGCCGGGTTGCTCGACGGGCTGCATCGTCCACGCGATGGTCGACGCGCCGGCCCACGACCGGGCCCAGCTCACCGTTCGCACCTCGATGCCGGCCCAGCTCGACGCCTGGATCGGCACGACGGCGCCGACCACGACCGATGCCGTGCCGGGCCTGCCCGACGCCATCGAGCACTACCAGACGCCCGACGGCTGGACCGACTGGGTGCTCGACATGTCGAACCTGACCGGCGGCACCACCTACCACGTCGTCGTCCGGGCGACCGATGCCAACGGACGCCGTGACCACCAGGTCGGCAGCTTCACCACGCCTCCCACCCCGGACGTGCCGGTGCGCATCTCGATCGACCGGATCGACCTGCGCGACTCGGGCGACCTGATCGGCAAGGGCGAGGTGCGGTTCGGCTTCGCCTACGACGGGAGCCTGGTCGGCACGCGCTCGGAACAGAAGCTCGATGACCGTGCGACGGTGTGGGTCGATGCGTACAACTTCGTGTACGTCGACCTCGGACCGGACGAGGAGACCCGATCGTTCGCGCTGTGGGCGGGCGAGCGCGACGCGTCGCTGGCCGGCTTCTGCGAGGCGCCGTTGGTCGGGCTCGCCTGCCACGGCATCAACTGGAACGTCGCGTTCACCGGCGGGGTGACGCTCGCCGAGATGGCGGCGCTGCCGCCGTGCGAGGACTACGGGTTCGAGGGCGACGCGGCCGACGACCGCTGCCTGGTGATCACCGACGTCGGTGGCATCGGCGACGAGCCGCGGTTCGACGCCGTCGTCCGGTACCGAGTGGGCTGAGTGCCCCGGCGTCGATCAGCCGCGCGAGCGGTTCTGCGGGTCGAGGGCGTCCCGCAGGCCGTCGCCGATCAGGTTGACGCTCATGACCGTGGCCGACAACAGCAGGCCCGGGCCGGCGACCAGCCAGATGTTGAGGGCGATGCGGTCCTTGGCGTCGTTCAGCAGGCGCCCCCACGTCGGCAGGTCGAGCGGGAAACCGAGACCGAGGAACGACACGGCCGACTCGGTCAGGATCGCGACGGCGATGCCGAGCGAGGCGGCGACGATGACCGGGCTCAGCACGTTCGGCACGACGTGCTGGGAGATGATCCGGCGCGGTCGTGTCCCGATGCTGCGGCTCGCGAGGATGAACTCCTGCTCCTTGATCGAGAGCACCTCGCCACGCACGATGCGCGCCGTCTGCATCCAACTGGTCCCGCCGATGATCAGAACCATCAGCACGAAGATGCCGAGTCCGTCGCCGAGCGACTCTTGGATCGGGTCACGGAACAGGACGATGACGACCAGCAGGAGCGGCAGCAGCGGCAGCGACAAGAACAGGTCGGTGAAGCGCATCAGCGGCCCGTCCAACAGTCGGAAGTAGCCGGCGATCACGCCGACCAGCACGCCGATGATGATCGACACCGCCATGGCGACGAAGCCGACGAGCAGCGAGATGCGGCCGCCGATCAGGGCACGCGCGAAGGCGTCACGCCCGAGGTTGTCCGTCCCCCAGATGTGTGGCCAACCGGGGCCCTGGTTGGCGTCGGTGACGACCGGCGTCGACGTGTCGAACGGCAACAGGATCGGCCCGATGAAGCAGCCGAGCACGATCAGCGTGAGCAGGATCATGCCGGCCACGGCTCCCTTGTGACGACGGAACTGTCGCCAGACGTCCGACTTCAGCGAGCGGAACTCACCGAGTTCGACCGAGGGATCGGGTGGGGCGGCGCCGGCGCTCGCCACGTGCACGGGTGCGTCGGGGGCGGCGTCCTCGCCGGTCGGGCGGTCAGCGGTGTCAGTCATAGCGAATCCGCGGGTCGAGGAAGCCGTACATCACGTCGGCGACGATGTTGAACAGGACGGTGAGCACGGCGAAGATGAACACGAGCGACTGCACCATCGGGATGTCGTTCTGACCGATCGACACCAGCAGCAGCTGGCCGAGCCCGTTGATCCGGAAGATGTTCTCGGTGATGATGGCGCCGCCGAAGATGCCCGGGATCGACAGCGCCAACAGCGTGACGACCGGGATCAGGCTGTTGCGCAGGACGTGGCGGGTGAGCACGATCCGCTCGGGTGCGCCTTTGGATCGGGCGGTGCGCACGTAGCCCTGATTGAGGTTCTCGAGCACCGAGGCGCGAGCGAAGCGTCCGAAGGCGGCGGCGTTGAACAAGGTCAACACCGCCACGGGCATCAGGAGCTGTTTGATCTGGAACCAGATACTGCTCCAGCTCGTCCACTGCACGTCGTGGGTCGTCGTGTAGAAGGTCGGGAGCCACCCGAGCCTCACGGAGAAGAAGTAGATGAAGAGCGGGCCGAGCACGAACACCGGCACCGAGAAGCCGATCATCGTGATGACGGTGCCGAGGTTGTCGAACCACGAGTACTGCTTGTACGCCTGGATCGTGCCGATCGGCACGGCGATCAACACGCCGAACACCAGCGCCAGCCCGAGCACCCACAGGGTCTGCGGGAGGCGCTCGTACACCGTGTCCATCGCCGGGGAGCGCGAGCTCCACGAGATGATGCGGTCTCGGCTCTCGCAGTCGCCGATGCAGGTGTTGGTGACCGACTCGAACAGGTGCAGCGGCTCGTTGATCACCATGAGCTTGTTCCAGTTCCACCAGCGGAGCAGGAACGGGTCGTTGAACCCGAGCGAGTCGCGGATCTGGTCGCGGACCTCGGCGGGAACGGTGAGGGGGAGCTGGCTGGTCGGGTCGCCCGGTGCCAGGTCGAGGATCGCGAAGATGATCAGGCTGATCGCGAGCAGCGTCGGTATTGCCAGCAGCAGTCGCCGAACGACGTAGAGCGCCATGTCTCCCCCAGGCTTCGAGTGTGAACGAAGAACGAGCGGGACGGCGGCGGGGCCGGAGCCCCGCCGCCGTCACCTCACCAGCTGATCAGCCGGCGCGGGTCCACTCTTCGATGTTCCAGTACTCGCTGTCCCAACCGTTCAGGTCCCCGGTGTTCTCGATCGAGTTCGCGAACGCCGAGTTGTTGGCACGGTAGATGAGCGGGATGATCGCCTGCGACGAGACGAACTCGTTGACCTGGGCGACCAGGTCACGACGGCCCGGGTCGTCGATCGGCGCCGCGACCATCTCGTCGATGAGCGCGTCGAGCTCGGGCGAGTTGATGCGGACGATGTTCTCGCCGCCCCAGTTGTTGCCCGAGGTCGGGATCTGGTCGCTCTTGAAGCCCTTCAGGTAGCCGGGGCCGTCAGGACCCGACGACGAGTTGGTGTACATCTCGATGTCGGTGAAGAACTTCCAGATGCAGGCGTCGCTGGCGCACGTGCCGTCGAAGAACAGGCTCGCGTCCTCGTTGCGCATGTTGGCCTTCACGCCGATCTCGCTCCAGTACTGGGCGATGAGCTCCTGGTTGCTCTGACGCACGGCGTTGGTCGAGGTCACGTAGTCGAACTCGAGCGGGCCGTAGCCCTCCGCCTCACGCACGCCGTCACCGTCGGTGTCCATGTAGCCCAGCTCGTCGAGGATCGCGTTGGCGCCCTCGATGTCCTGGGTCAGGCAGTAGTCGAGGTTCCCGTCGTTGTCGCCTTCGACCGGCCAGTAGTAGCAGGTCGGGGCGCCGGCAGCGCCGTAGCCCACGGCGACGAGCTCGTCACGGTTGATCGCGATCGAGAGCGCCCGGTGGAACTCGGGGTTGTCGACGAAGATCGGGTTCGGCGTGCCCTCCGACGGCGGATCGGCGTCCGGGTCGGTCTGGTTCAGGTTGATGTGCTCGACGCTCGACGCGAAGCCGGCGGCGAGACGACCGTTGCCGGCTGCCTCCATGCTGCTGAGGATCTCGGGCGCGACCTGCAGGTTCCAGGCGTAGTCGGCTTCGCCGACCTCGAGCACGGAACGAGCGGCCGACTCGGCGTCACCGCCACCCTTGATCGTGACCGACGAGAAGAACGGCTTGCCCTCGGCGATGCCGCGGTAGTTCGGGTTCATCTCGTAGGTGACCGTGTCCTCCGGCCGCAGCTCGGTGACCATGTACGGGCCGGTGCCGATCGGTGCGAAGTTCTGATCGGAGCACGACTTCGCAGCCGCGCCGACGCAGTCGGCGAACTGCGCCGCCTGGATCACGGGGCTGGTGTACCCGACGAACGGCACGAACGGGAACGGCTTGGGCGCCTCGAACGTGATCGTCACGGTGTAGTCGTCGTCGGCGACGACGTCGGTGACGTCGAGGAACGCCTGGTTCGAGCAACCGGTCTCCTCGTTCGAGCAGTACTCGTACGAGAACACGACGTCGGCCGCCGTGAACGGGGTGCCGTCCGACCACATCACGTCGTCGCGCAGCTTCCACGTGATCTGGGTCAGATCGTCGGAGATGCCGTTGCCGGGCGACGGGATCTCGGCGGCCAGCGCCGGGACGACGGAGCCGTCCGGGGCGTACTCGGCGAGCGGCTCGCTCACGAGTGAGCCGGCGAGCAGGTCCTTCGTACCGCTCGAGAGCAGCGCGTTCGCCTGGGAGGGCGCCTGCCACTGCAGCAGGATGATCTCGCCACCCGCTCCGGCGTCGCCGGCGGGCATGTCGTCGCCGCCGTCGTCAGCAGGCTCGTCGCCGCCGTCGTCAGCGGGCTCTTCGTCGCCGCCGTCGTCGGCCGGCTCGTCACCGGCGTCGTCAGCAGGCTCGTCGCCGCCGTCGTCGGCAGGCTCTTCGGTGGCTGGCTCGTCGTCGGCCACGGGGGCGTCGTCGTCATCGCCGCCGCACGCTGCCGTGATCATCGCCAGTGCAGCAAGTGCTGCCAAGGCCTTCCTTGTTCGCATGGGTCCCTCCCTCTTGCACGTCGACCATCTAGCCGACGAGGTGCGGCAACCCTACTGTCCGGTATGTGGGCGGGCAAGCTACCCCGCCACCTCGCGCGTGGTTGTCACACGTTGGACACGCGTACACGCACGAACGACCGAGCCCGGGGGACACCGCGGGCGAAGACGTGCTCTACGCAGGGGTGATGAGTTCGTCGACGAGCTGAGCCTGTTCGGTGTCGGCGTAGTGACACGCCACCCAGTGTCCGTGCTCGAGCTCGCGGAACTCGGGCACCTCGGCGGCACACCGGTCGGTGGCGATCGGGCACCGGGTGCGGAACACGCACCCCGACGGCGGGTTGGCCGGGCTCGGGATGTCGCCGGTGAGGATGACCCGCTCGCGAGCGGACTCGATCGACGGGTCGGGTACCGGAACCGCCGAGTGCAGCGCCTGGGTGTACGGGTGGCGGGGCCGGGTGTAGAGCCGATCGACGTCGGTGAGCTCGGCGATCTTGCCGAGGTACATCACCGCGACCCGGTCGGCGATGTGCCGCACCATCGACAGGTCGTGGGAGATGAACAGGTAGGTGAGACCGAGTTCGTCCTGCAGCTCCTCGAGCAGGTTGACGACCTGGGCCTGGATCGACACGTCGAGTGCGGCGATCGGCTCGTCGCACACGACGAAGTCCGGGTTGAGCGCGATGGCACGGGCAATGCCGATGCGCTGGCGCTGCCCGCCGGAGAACTCGTGCGGATAGCGGTTGGCGTGCTTCGCGTCGAGGCCGACGATGTCGAGCAGGTCGCCGATGCGGGAGCGCCGGTCGGACTTCGACATGTTCGTGTGCTCGACGAGCGGTTCGCCGATGATCGATCCGACGGTCATGCGCGGGTTGAGCGAGGCGTGCGGGTCCTGGAACACCATCTGCATGCGCGGCCGGGTCCGGCGGAGTTCGCCCGATCCGATCTTGGTCAGCTCGCGCCCGTCGAACTCGACGGTCCCGCTGGTCGCCTTGTCGAGCTGGAGCATGACGCGACCGGTCGTCGACTTGCCCGAGCCGGACTCCCCCACCAGCCCGAGCGTCTCACCCTTGATGACGTCGAAGGTGACGTCGTCCACGGCGCGGACGTGCCCGACGGTCCGTGCGAGCAGGCCCTTGGTGATCGGGAAGTACTTGGTCAGGTTGCGCACCCGGAGGAGGGTGTCGCCGTCCGCGAGTTCGGTCGGCGCCGGCTGGTCGGGGGCGATCGTGGCGTCAGACATCGCGGGGCGCTCCCGTCTCGGTGTTCCAGAAGCACGCAACGGCGTGTTCGTGCCCGACCTCGACGAGCGGTGGGACCTCGTTGAGGCACCGCTCGAACGCGTGTGGGCACCGGGGTGCGAACGAGCATCCGGTCGGTTCGCTGTACAAGCTGGGCGGCTGACCCTTGATGTTGACGAGCTGCTGCCCCTTCTGGTCGAGACGGGGCAGCGACCCGAGCAGGCCCTGGGTGTACGGGTGCTGCGGCTCCGCGTAGAGCTGCTTCACGGGCGCCGTCTCGACGACCTTGCCGCCGTACATCACCATCACGCGGTCGGCGAGGCCGGCGATCACGCCGAGGTCGTGGGTGATCCAGATGACCGCGGTGTTGAGGCGTTCGCGGAGCTCGCGAACGGTCTCGATGATCTGGGCCTGGATCGTGACGTCGAGCGCCGTGGTGGGCTCGTCGGCGATGATGACCTTGGGGTCGCAGGCGAGGGCGATCGCGATCATCACGCGCTGCCGCATGCCGCCCGACAGCTCGTGCGGGTAGTTCTTGAGGCGCTGGATCGGGTCGGGGATGCCGACGAGCTCGAGCAGGCCGGCGGCGCGGGCCCGGGCCTGCTGCTTGGTGGCGTCGGTGTGGAGCAGGATCGACTCGGTGAGCTGCTTGCCGACCGTGAGGACCGGGTTGAGCGACGTCATCGGGTCCTGGAAGATGAACCCGATCTTGGCGCCGCGCACGGCGCGGAGCTTGTCGGGTGCCAGCTGGAGCAGGTCGTCGTCCTCGAACTTGGCCGTGCCGCCGACGATCTCGCCGGGCGGCATCGGGATCAGCTTGAGCAACGACATCATGGTGACGCTCTTGCCCGATCCGCTCTCGCCGACGACCCCGAGGAACTCACCGGCCCGCAGCTCGAAGCCGACGCCGTTGACGGCGTGGACGACGCCGTCCTGGGTGTGGAAGCGGGTGGTGAGGTCGTCGACCTCCAACACCGTGTTGCCAGCTGTCACCCGAGCCCTCCCTGCGTCGAGTCGGCCACCTGCGCTCGGCGGCATCCGGACAGGGTAGACGACCCGATGGGCCCGTGGTCAACGAACGCCGGATGACGATCCGGTGTGTCTCAGCGCGGGGAACCGGGTGGGAACGACAGCGGCATGATGCGCGGCCCTCGGACCTGGCCGCCGGCCCACTTCATCGGCTCACCCTCGCGGAGCGAGAACTCGGGGATGCGCTCGAGCCAGACGCGGATCGCGACC